>CATJIW010000105.1 GCA_949740745.1 uncultured Lachnospiraceae bacterium
AGCTTTCTCTCCGTCTGGGTCTTGTTGCACAAAAAGTCAACCTTCACACTGCCGACGACCGTCTTTCCCTGTCCTGCTGCAGCCGCTTCAAACTCGCCCAGATCCGGCTCCTCAACAGTTTCAAACTCCTTAAAGCATTTGTTGCAGGCAACGATGAACAGATTGTCCTTATCGGCCAGCAATGACACCAGCTCGTCGTTCCCTTTTAGCTTATACTTGGTATAATTTTCCAATTGCCCACCTTCCTTTTCAGATT
Organism: uncultured Lachnospiraceae bacterium; assembly: GCA_949740745.1. GTDB lineage: Bacteria > Bacillota > Clostridia > Lachnospirales > Lachnospiraceae > Lientehia. Next base: position 257 of record CATJIW010000105.1, read on the forward strand.
GATTCGCAAACCTCATGCTGATCTGCTCTTCTCATTTTTCATCCTCTGCACCCTGAAGAAAAACAAGCATCGGCAATCGCCCGGTTCTGCAATTATTACGTGTTCCAGTATAGCACACATCATCTACTTTATCCAGTTTAAACATAGATTTTCTTTGGAAAATATATATATTGCATAAAAATAAATACAATACGACAAAAAGAACCCGGTTTTCCAGGTTCCCCTTGCTTTGATGTAGTATTATTTTAAGGTTTCTTTGAATGGGCTTTTCATCATGATATAAGCTTAGCAGATTTTCCTTCCCGCCGGAAGCCTCCCCGGGGGTTGTTTTTCAAAAAAATTTCCGCCTGTACGGCTGAAGGCTTTATGGGAGACAGAGCATAGGCATTCCAGCTGCACAGGCAGAAATTCAACGTACAGGCGCCTATTCCGGAAGATGGCCGAAAATAAAGGCGCCGGCGCGGCGGTATCCCTCCGCCAGAAAAACCGGATTGTGACCGGAAGCTCCGGGCGCCATATGGTATGCCATGTCCTGGAGTCTTTTGACGGCCCGGCCGTATTCGTACATGCCGGCTTCTTCAGAAAGCTCCGGCAGAAACGCCTGATACTGGGCTTTTATTTCAGGCTCCTGCGTAAGCTCCCCGATAAATGCAAGCTGGGATTCCAGACAGTCCATGGCCCGGCATTTTTCGTCCCACGCCTCGTAAATGTCCACGTAGCAGTTGGGATTTTCGGGCGTCATGTAATACACGCATTTCGCACGGTGGGGAGAAAGCCCCCCAAGCTCCTCCAGCGCATACTCCCTCCCTGCCAGAGAAATCCCCTCCAGCAGGATCTCCATGGCAGGACGCCTTCCAGGATCGAAATCTTCCACGCAGTGCTCCGGATCCTGGGTGACGATAATATCCGGACGGAACCGGCGTATCACGCCGACGACGGCAAGCTTTTCCTCTCTGCTCCCGCTGATCCCGCCTGCGTCCATCCCCAGATGCTCCACCGTCACTCCCAGGATTTCTGCCGATTTCGCAAGATCCTCCCGCATTTTGGCCCCGGTAAACAGAAAGCTGGCATGAGACGCACCCCCCGCCTTCACATTCTTGCAGAGCATCCCGCCGCACTCCACCATTTCCATCCCATATACTCCCAGCAAAAGAATCCTTTTTCCGCTCATGCCCGCAGCCTCCTTTTCTCCTCAGCATTCCTGTATTGCTTCAGCGCCGTTCCTGTTTCCAGGCGGTCCTTTTCCTCCCAGTACCGCTCAATGTCCTCCGCCGCCCGGAACAATCTGGCCGTAAAAACCGATTTCGGTTCCCTGCAGATCTGTTCCGTCTGTCCGGATTCCACCTCTTCCCCTTCCCGCATGACAATCATCCGGCCGCACATCTGTTTCGCAAAAGCCACGTCGTGGGTGACCAGCAGAAGGGACGCATGGAGCCTCCTGCAGGAATCCAGAAGCAGCCCGGCGATCTCCCCCTTTACGCCGTAATCCAGCATGGACGCCGGCTCATCCAGAACCAGGATCTCCGGCTCCCCAATGACGGCTCTCGCAATGCTCACCCTCTGCCGCTCCCCGCCGCTGGGCTGCTGAGGATATCTGCGCCTGTATTTTTCATAATCCAGCCGCATCTGCTCCATGGCCTCCCTCACTTTTCTCCTGCGCTCTGCGCGGCCTGCTCCCGTCCTTCCATAAACCAGCGGTTCCTCAATGATCTGCTCCACCGTGAGGCGGGGGCTGATGGAGGAATAGGGATCCTGCGCCACGAACCCGGCCTTTCCCGCCAGCAAAGCCCTGCCGCCGTCCGGCCTCTCCAGACCGAGAATGCATTTTAACAGGGTACTCTTTCCGCAGCCGCTGGGCCCCAGGATTCCCAGCCGCTCCCCTTTTTCCATAGAAAAGCTCAGCCCCTTTAAGGCCTCCGTACAGATTTTCTTTCCCTTTTGATAGCTAACGTAGGTCTTTCTCACCTCGCTGCATGCCAGCACGCTTTCCATTTCCTTCCCCCTTGTCAAAATTCCAGCCGCCTGTCACAGAAGGCCCTGGCTATCCTGTCGTCATGGCTCACAAACAGCATGGACATGTTTTTCTCCTGCCGAAGCCTCCGCAATACCCAGAGAATGTCCGCTTCCACGATCACGTCAAGCCCCGTAGTCGCTTCGTCCAGAATAAGCAGCCTCGGATTCAGGGCCAGCGCCAGCGCAATGGCCGCCCGCTGCTTCATTCCCCCGGAAAGCTCGCCGGGATAGCATCCAAGGACCTTTTCCTCCAGCCTCACCAGGTCAAACAGCTCTCTGCACCGTTCATCCGCCTCCTGCTTTCCCATTCCTTCCTCGTGCTGGAACAGCACCTCGTTTATGGTCTTTTGTATGGTGTAGGCCGGGTTAAAGCTGTTCATGGAAGACTGCGGAACCAGCGCAATCTCCTTCCAGCGAAGGCGCCGCGCCTCTTCCCCGCTTCCTCCGACCATGTCCACATCCCCGTGGAGGGCCTGGTACAGGACCCTTCCCTCCGCATAGCCTCCCATCTCGCCAATCACCCCCATGACGGCCCAGATCACCGTGCTTTTCCCGCAGCCGGAGGCTCCGTGGAGACAGAGACATTCCTCCCGCTCCAGAACAAAGCTCAGGTTTTCCACCACGGCCTTCTCCTGACCGTACCCGGCCGTCAGCCCGGAAACCTCCAGGCAGTTTCTTAAATCCTTCATGATTACGCCGCCTTTCCGCCTGTGCCCCGGCTTATTCCGGGCGCCGCCTTCTCCTCGAAAGAATAGCTTACCAGAAACAGGGAAAACACCAGGATCAGGATTGCGAGGCCGGGAGGGATCACCCACCAGGCCCAGGAATCCGTCAGAAACGCATTTTTATTCTGCGCATAAAACAGGATCGTCCCCCAGCTTTTGGCCGTGGCCGAGCCAAGCCCCAGGAAGCTCAGGGAGGATTCCGCCAAAATTGCGGAACGGAACCGGAGGATCATCCTGTAAAACACAAAAAGAGACAGCTCCGGCAGAACATGCCGCGCCATAATGTAAAGGCTCCCCGCCCCCATGGCCCGGATGCCGGCAATGTATTCCTTCTGCCTGATCTTCATGGTCTGCGCGCGGATCACCCTCGCCATCTCCGGCCAGGAGGTCGTCCCCAGGATCAGGGAGGTCGTCACGAGCCCTCCCTTTGTCAGGGCGGCAAGCAGAATGACCAGGGGATAATAGGGGATCGTGATGACAAAGGTCGCAGCATTCATCAGAAGCTTATCTGCAATTCCCCCGAACCACCCGGCGCTCACCCCCACCGCCAGAGCGATCCCTCCGGAAATAAGCGCCGTCAGAAGTCCGATCAGAAGGGAATATCTCGTTCCGTAAATCAGTTCACTGAAAATATCCTGCCCGATGTCGTTGGTCCCCAGAAGATGAGCCGACGACGGCCTGCAGAAGGATGCGTCTACCAGCTCATTGGGATCGTAAGGGGCGATCAGAGGAGCGAACACAGCTGCGGCCAGGAAAAAAACAATAAAAGCCATTCCTATGGCAAAGCTGGTTTTGTTTTTCATTCGGCTTCCTCCATTCCCGGGTCGATCCTGGCAGTCAGGAAATCAGAAAGGGCGCCTGCAAGGATTACAATCGCAGAGGACGCCAGAAACCCATACTGCATCAGCGGATAATCCCTGGCCTTCACGGCTTCAAACAAAAGATATCCGATCCCCGGATAGGAAAAAACAGTTTCAATGATCACGGAGCCGCTCAGCAAAAAGCCCAGCTCCGTCATAAAAACCGTAAACACCGGCAGCATGGCGTTCCGCATCACGTAATGGATCCGTATCCTTCTTTTCGGTATCCCCCGGATCTCCGCCATAGTCACATAATCAGAGAACATGGTCTGGAGCACGCTGTAACGGGACGTGGTAAAAAAATGCATAAGCGACGCCAAAAGCATCGTAACCACCGGAAGTACCAGATGGGCCGCCACGTCCAGCGCCCATCTCCAGCCGGTATATTTTTTCCACATGGAATAGGCTCCGTACATGGGCAGCCATCCAAGCCTGGCCCCGAAAACCGTCAAAAGGATCATGCCGATCCAGAAGGACGGCACGGAACTTACGAAGGTCGCCCCCATCATAATAGGAAGATCCGCCCTTTTCCTCCGTTTATAGGCAGACACGGTTCCAAGAAAGGTCCCGGCCGCCGCAGACAAAACAAGGGCCGTCCCCGCCAAAAGCAGGGTCCAGGGTATCGCTTTCGCCAAAAGGGCGGCCACCGGCTGCCTGCGGGGATAGGAAATCCCGAAGTCAAAGGTCACAAGGCTTTTCAGATATATGAGAAACTGCTGTTCTAAAGGCAGATCCAGCCGGTAGGCGGAAAGGATTCTCGCCTTTTCCTCGCTGTCAAGCTTCCCCGCCTCCTCGCCTGCAATCTGACCGATGGGGGAGCCGGGCAGCAGCCTGGGGAGGAAAAAATTCAGCATGATGACAGCAAGCAGAAGAACGATATAATAATACCATCTGTGTTTCATAGCTTCCTCCCCGGAACGGCCTCCCTTTCCCGCCGCACCCGAATTCCATTTTATTCCTGCGGCAGGAAGGAAAAGACGTTAAAAGCGCAGGTTCCCGCCGCCGCCGTCCATCCGTCATAAGCGGAAGTATTTACGGCACTGATATTGTCTGAGAATAAAAGCGTGACAAAGGGCGTATCCGCCGCCGCCATTTTCTGCAGCCTTTCATTGGCAGTCCTGCGGAAATCCAGATCTGCAGAGGCCAGATACTCATCGGCCAGGGCGTCAAAATCAGGATTCACATAGCCGCCCAGATTGTCCGCACCAACAGCGGGATTGCTGTGGCACAGGGTGATGATCACGCCGGACTTCTGGATCGTCGGCGCGGACCAGCCCCACATGGACAGGTCAAAGTCCCTGCCGGAGGCCACGTCAAAATCAGGCCAGACCATGGCGTCCACCGTGTCTGCGTCAAGAGAGGTCACCGTCGCGCGCACACCGGCCTTCTCAAACTGCATGGCCAGGATCTCCGCCATCCGGATACGGAGCGTGTTTCCGGAATAAACCAGAAATTCCAGATCCATTTCCGAGCCGTCAAGCGCCAGCCGCATGCCGTCCCCGTCCCTCTCCGTATACCCAATCTCGTCGAGCAGCGCATTGGCCGCGTCAAGGTCATACACATAGTCCAGGCCGGCGACATATTCCTCCAGCCCCTCCTTCACATGTCCGGCCGTTCCCTTTACGGCCATGCCCAGACACACCTGCTCCACCAGCTCGTCCAGATTCACCGCTTTAGAAAGCGCCTCCCGGAACCTGGCGTCGTCAAAGGGCGCCCGCTCGCAGTTAAACAAAAGCAGCGTCGAAGCAAAGCCCTCCGACCGGATCAGCTCCACGTCCCGGGCCGCCTCGAAGGCAGAAACCACCTCCGGAGTGACTGTCCCCGTAAAGGCAGCGATCTCTCCGGACAGGAGCATCTGCTGGAGGACGGAGACATCCGTCACGATCGGCATCCGGATCGTCTTCACCTTCGGCGTCCCTCGGAAATAATCATCCACCGCCTCCAATGTATAGTATTCCCCGGTCACATATTCCGCAAGGCGGTAAGGGCCGCTTCCCATATTTTCAACCGTGGTTCCGTCCGCCGCGCCCTCGTACATATGCTTCGCTATGATCCGCAGGTCCGCAAGGCCGTCCCGGATAAAGGAGGGATTCGGCTCCGCTAAGGTTAAGGTGATCTCATTTCCGGACACGGCCACGTCCTTCACCGCCGAAGCGATGGCAATCCAGCGGCCCGCGCTCTGCGTCCGCACATAATCAAAGGTGAATTTCACGTCCTCGGCCGTCACAGGCTCGCCGTCATGCCACTTCTGCCCCTCCTTCAGGGTCATGGTGAACACCGTGTGATCCTCGTTTACCGTGTAGTCGTCCTCCACCATCCAGGGCACCGCATCGTTACTGGCGTCAATGGTAAAAAGACTGTCATAGAAAAACCGCATCACGTCAAATCCGGGCGTGCCGGTTACGTAGGTAAAGGGGGTCAGCGTATTTTCATCCTTCGTCATGGCCACGGTCAGCTCCTCTGCCGTTCCCGCCTCCGGATCCGAAACATCCCCCTCCGTGGATTTCATGCCCGTTTCCTCTTCGGCCGCCGCCTTTTTTCCTCCGGCGTTTTCCGGCTCTCCGTCCCCGCCGCAGGCGGAAAGCCCCAGCACAAGCGCCAGAGACAGCATAACCGCCAGAACTTTATTCTTTTTCATAAAGCACCTTCCTTTTCCGTTTTCTTCTGCACAGAATGGAATCTTTCACAGGCCCGTTTTCCATACTCTATATCCTAGCAGAAGGCCCTTCCGGCCACAAGCCTCCATGGGGGTTATTTTTTCAAAAATCTCACAGCCGCAGGCAGCGCCGGGAGGATATACGGAGGGCTTTTGCCGCACTGGGAACAAAATTTACCATATATTAAAAATATTAAAAAAATATCCTCCCGCAAATTTCCCGGAAGGATATGATTTCATAAATCGATCGGTTTGTCCCGGCCGCATTTTTAAAAGACCCAGGGGCCGTCCCCGCTTCTCTGCTTTCCTTAACAGACTCCCTCACTCCAGATTCAGCCTCCGCTTCATGAGAAGCAAGGCTCCCGCAAGGCTTCCTGCCGTCACAAGGCTCCGGAACAAAATGGAGGCGGTACTGGTCACGCCATAATAGAGGACGGTTCCCTCCTTTCCCTCCAGCAGCCGCATAAAGATTACGCTTCCAAGGCTGGTCACCGTGCCGAGCACCAGACAGATGGCCAGAAAGATCCCGACAGCCCCCAGCACCCGGTGCTTTGCGGCAAGCTGGCCCACACACACAGACACGTAGATCACTGCCACGGCCTCCCACACCGTCACAAAGCCATCCAGCAGATACAGGAGCACCACCACCGGATGATCCATGCGAAGCGCATGGAAAACGCTCCGGAAGAAAGAAAGGGTAAAGCCGTCCCAAACCTCCAGCCCGGCCGTTGCGACACAGGCCGAAACGAAAACCATCAATGAGCTCAGGAAAAAAAACGTCACGCCGCTGATCATCTTGGAGGTCAGATGCGCGCCCTCCGATACCGGAAGGGTAAAGGAAAGATATCCCTCCGGCCCCATCAGATTTTTATAAAACCGCATGGCGACAAGAAGCAGGGTAAGCACCATCACCGCCCCGCAGGCCAAAAGGTACAGGACGGCGGAGCCCGCCACGGTCATCAGCGTCAGTGTATATTCGTTGACAAGCCCAAAATACCTGGCATCGGCCATGGCGATTGAAATCCTCGCCACCACTGCGATCCCCATCAGCACTCCGTACATCAGAAGGAAATAAAAGAGACTGGCTTTAAAATCATACTTTAACAGCTTTCTTAACATCGGAACACCTCCCGGAACATCGCATCAATGGAGCATCCCCGTTCTTTTTTAAGACGCTCTGCCGGTTCTGCCAGCATGATGCTTCCCTCCTTGATAAAAATCACGTCGTCCAAAATCTGCTCCACGTCTGCGATCAGATGGGTAGACAGAAGAATGGTCGATTCCGGATTGTAATTGGACACAATGGTACTTAAGATATAGTCCCTGGCCGCCGGATCCACGCCGCCGATGGGCTCATCCAGCACATAAAGGTCCGCATTCCTGCTCATGACCATAATAAGCTGCACCTTTTCCTTCGTGCCTTTGGACATGGTCTTCAGGCTGTCGCCCGGATTGATGTTCAGCCGTCTCAGCATTTCATAGGCCCGGCCTGCGTCGAAATCCCTGTAAAAATCGCCGAAATAAGAAATGATCTGATGAACCTTCATGGACCTTGCCAGATAGGTCACCTCCGGCAGATAAGAGATCCTCTGCTTTGTCTCCACGCCCACGGGATAGCCGCCGACATAAAGCTCTCCTCCGTCCGGAGTCAGGAGGCCGTTGATCAGCTTGATAAACGTGGTCTTCCCACTTCCGTTCGGCCCCAAAAGGCCGATGATCCGCCCCTTTCCCAGAGACAGGCTGATTCCCTTTAAGGCCTTTGTCCGTCCCCCGTCGTAGGATTTTTCCAGGTTTCTGCACTCCAGGATGGAATTCATGATGTCATCTCCCTTTATACTTTGAATCTCTCAGGTAATGCCTGCCTTCTCCGGTCCTGCATGACTATTTCGCCACATAGGCCCCGTTCGTCGGGCCCGGCGCAGGCCCGCCCTTTTCCACCAGGCGGATCTCAATTCCCTCCAGCCGTTTCGCATAACCGGCCGTTCCCGCACTGGTTCCGTTCTTCGCCCAGCCGAGCCATCCGTAGCTCTGGGCATGAACCCGATAGTATATATCATACCGCCGTCCAAGCTCCCCTGTCAACTGAATCTGAATGGCTTCCAGACGTTTCGCCTGACCGCTGGTCCCGCTCATCTGGCCGTTCTGCTTCCAGTCCTTTTCCCAGCCGTAGCTCTGGATATGGGTCTTATACTGGACGTCACCGGAAATGCCCAGATTGTCAGCCCTGACTTCAATGCCCTCCAGCCGCTTTGCCTGGCCGCTGGTCCCGCTCATCTCACCGTTGGCTTTCCACTCCTGCCAGCCGTAGCTCTGGACGTGAGTCCGGTAATTGATCCCGGCGCTTTCTGCCGCCTGACGGAAGCAGCCGATGCCGCTCCCCGGCGCAGGCTCTCCCTTCTTCACCAGACGAATCTCAATGCCCTCCAGCCGTTTCGCATAGCCGGCCGTTCCTGCACTGGCCCCGTTTTTCGCCCAGCCGAGCCACCCGTAGCTCTGGGCATGGACCCGGTAATAGACGTCGTAAAGCTCCGCCATCCTCCCGGTCAGTCTGATCTGGATCGCCTCCAGACGCTTCGCCTGATTGCTGGTTCCGCTCATCTGGCCGTTCTGCTTCCATCCATATTCCCAGCCGTAGCTCTGGATATGAGTCCGGTACTGAATGCCCCCTTCCGCCGGAGGATTCACCAGCTCGATATAAATGCCCTCCAGCCGCTTCGCCTGACCGCTGGTCCCGCTCATCTGGCCGTCCTGCCTCCAGTCCTGATCACCATGGGACTGGACGTGGGTCCGGTAACGGACGCTGGCATTTGGAACCGAAGGCGTGACCGGATCCGTCGGCTTCACCGGGTCGGTGGGCTTTGCCGGGGCGGTGGGCTTCACAGGATCTGTCGGCTTCCGGACTGTAACAGATATTTTCCGCGCCTTGTACGCTGCAGATATTTTAGTCCCATCCCAGTTCTGTTTAGACAACTGATATGCCGCCAGATGATAGATGATATCTGTTTCATAATTATCATACATATTTCCGGGAATAGAAAGTACAAACGAGGTCTGGCCGTTTTTAATATTTTCTTTGATCTGACCCGTGAAATACTCCGACCACTGCTTGATTTCACCAGTCCTGATAAAATAATTGTTTTCCATCGCAGCAGATACATACTTATAATCAGGTTTTGCAGAAGTTGTCGCATGATCCGGATGTGCAAGACTGATCAACTCATCCGTCAGCCCAAAATACATGTGCTTTCCATATCCTTCTACGTCATTCCAGGTAGGATCGACCTGACACCAGGAACCATCC
>CATJIW010000106.1 GCA_949740745.1 uncultured Lachnospiraceae bacterium
AAAAGGACAAGCCCGCAGACGGCGAGACGCAGAAGGCGGAAGCGGGAGAGAGCAAGGACGCCGGAGACGGCGAGACAAGCGGCGGCTCTTCTGAGGGCGGCGAGGTCACCCTGGCGTTTGTGGGCCCTCAGACCGGCGACAATGCCGAGTACGGCAAGTCCATGAAGGCGGCCATTCAGATCGCCATTGATGAGTGGAATGAGAAAGGCGGCGTGAACGGCCAGCAGATCAAGCTGGTGGATTATGACGATGCCAATACCTCCGAGCAGGCGGCTTCCGTGGCCCAGAAGATCGTGGGCGACGATTCCATCAGCGCAGTGATCGGACATTTCTCCAGCGGCGTTGCCATGACGGCCAGCGAGGTGTATGAGGAGTCCGGCATTGCCTACATCAGCGGTTCCGCAGCTCATGTGGACCTGACCAAGATCGGCGACTGCATTTACAGAAACAATTCCGTGTATGCGACGGACGCCAATACCATGCTCCAGATCGTGCAGCATCTTGGACTTAAGAAGATCGGCATTCTGAATCCCAACAGCGACGCCGGCGTTGCCGTTACCACCGAGATCCAGAATATGATGGAAGCTTACGGCGACAAGTATGACGCAGAGCTTGTTTTGGCAGAGCTTTACGAGGACGGCACCGTAGATTTCTCCGCAACGGTTTCCAAATTTGAAGAGGCGGGCGTGGAGTGTGTGTATTCTTCCGGCGCCTATGCTCAGACGGCTCCCTTCATCAAGCAGTACAGAGAAAAGAACAAGGATGTGCAGTTCATTATGTCGGCGGCGTGCTTCTCTCAGGAATTCCTGGAGCTTGCAGGAGCAGATGCGGAGGGCGTAGTCCTTGGGACCAGCTTCTTCTATGAGAGCTCCGACGAAGCGGTGAAGGCCTTTACCGAAAAATTCAATGAGGCTTACGGTTCCAACCCTTCTACCTTCTGCGGTCAGGTTTATGATGCAACCTATGCGATCCTTTACGCCATCGAGAAGGGCGGCTCCGCAGACCGTGCGGACATCCTGGCAAACCTTCCTTCTACCGATTTCCAGGGCGTGACCGGAAAGATCACCTTTGACGAGGAAGGAAACTGCCCGAAGCAGCAGGTGCTTCTGAAAGTGGAAGGCGGCAAGTATGTGGAAATCCCCGGCGTGCTTAAGAGCCAGACGGATTATGAAAAGGAGCTTGGCGTTCAGTAAGGAAATGCATTTGGAAAGCATTTGAGGTGACGATATGATTTTAGAGCAGGTTTTAAACGGAGTCATGCTTGGCATGGTGTACGCGCTGATCGCAGTGGGTTATTCGCTGGTGTTCGGTATCCTGAAGCTTCTGAACATGGCCCACGGTTCCATTTACGCCTTCGGGGCCCATATGGCGCTGTTCATCGTATCCATGCATTTCGGACTTCTTCCGGCCTTCCTCTTTGCCATTTTGACGACGGGTATCATTTCCGTCCTGATGGACCGGATCATCCTGGCCCCTCTTCGGGCAAAGAACGCGCCGAACATTACGGCTTTAATCTCTGTCATGGGCGTTTCCTATATTATCCAGAATATGATGATGATCATTTTTGACAGCACGAAGAAGACGTTTCCGAAGCTTTTTGACTTCGGAAACGTAACCTTCCTCGGCGTCACGTTAACGAGCACGCAGATTGCGATGTTCCTCATCGCCCTGGCCTTCCTGGTGCTGCTTACCATTGTGGTAAACTACACCAAGGTGGGCCTGGCCATGAGGGCCTCCAGGGAGAACGCCAAGGCGGCCAACCTGATGGGCATCGACGTGCGCGGGATCGTAACATTTACCTTCTTCATCAGCGGCATGTGTGCGGCAGTGGCCGGCGTGCTGGTTTCCGGATACTATCAGATGGTATACAGCACCATGGGTACAGAAGCGGGCCTGAAGGGCTTTTCCGCGGCAGTGCTGGGGGGGATCGGCGTTCTCCACGGCTCCGTGGTGGGCGGCATCATCATCGGTGTGGCCGAAGCCCTGGCGGTGACTTATCTGGGCGGCAGCTTCCGGAGCGCCACTGCATATATTGTGTTGTTTATTGTGCTGCTCATCAGACCTTCGGGACTGTTCGGCAAGGACAATATTGTCAAGGTGTAAAGGAGACTGACCATGGGAAAATTAAGTTCTGTTTATGATTCGTTCGTGGATTTCATCCTTAAGCATAAAAAGATTGTCCTTCCGGTCTTTCTGGTCCTTTTGGCGGTTGTCCCTTTGGTGATTAAAAGCCAGTACGTGGTCCGGGTGTTCTGTCTGATCGGCATTTACTGCATTCTGACCCTGAGCCTGAATCTGATCGCCGGCTATATGGGGCAGTCTTCCATGGGCCATGCGGCTCTTTATATGATGGGCGCATATTTTTCGGGCCTTCTCGGAGCAAAGCTTGGCTGGCCTTTTTGGATCACGCTGGTGTTCGGCATCCTGGGAGGGGCCCTGGGCGGCCTGATCCTGGGCTTTGCCACCATGAAGCTTTCGGCCGGCTATCTTTCGGTTATCACCCTGGCCTTCGGCGAGGTGGTGGAAATGGTGGTACTCAACTGGAATTCCGTGACCAACGGACCTCTGGGCGTTCGGGGCATTCCCCGTCCCAATCTGTTTGGCTGGGAGCTGACGCCCACCAACGGCGGGTTTTACTGGCTGATGCTGGTGCTGGTCATCGTGGCGGTGCTGGTGAGTATGTGTGTGGTCAACTCCAAGTTCGGACGGGCCGTGCGGGCCATTAAGGAGGACGAGCTGGCGGCGAAGCTGATGGGCGTCCATACGGCGGCCTATAAGGTGCAGACCATCGTGCTTTCCGGGGCCATGGCGGGAATGGCGGGAGCCTTCTATGCTTCCATGAACCGCTACATCGACGCAGCTACCTTCAGCTTCGACATTTCCATGACGATCCTCTGTATCGTGATCTTCGGCGGGATGGGTTCCATTCCCGGCATGATCGTAGGCTCTGCCCTGCTGATCTCCTTCCCGGAGGTGCTGCGGTCTCTGGCGGATTACCGGTTTGTGGTTTATGGTCTTTTGCTGATCCTTATGATGCGGTTCCGTCCTCAGGGACTTTTGGGCGGCCTCAGCAAACGGCCTTATAAGCTTCCGGCGGGGGTTTCGAGACCGGAGAGGCCGGACGGCGGCGGTGCAGAAGAAGGGAAGAAGGTGAGTTAGATGGCGCTTTTGGAAGTAAAAGGGATCACGAAGGTGTTCGGCGGCTTAAAGGCGGTCGAGAACGTGGAATTTAAGGTGGATCAGGGAGAGATCATCAGCATCATCGGCCCCAATGGCGCCGGAAAAACTACCATATATAATATGCTGACCGGAGTCTATAAGGTAGACGGCGGCGCCATCAGCTTCGAGGGGAAGGACATCCACAACCGTCCGCCCAGGGAGATTGTAAAGGCGGGCATTGCGAGGACGTTCCAGAACATCCGTCTGTTCCCCACCATGCGGGTCATTGAAAACGTGCTTTTGGGAGAGCACATCAACGTGAAGTATCATTTCTGGGATCTGCTTTTTAAGACTCCCAAATACAGGCGTGAGGAAAGGGAGGCCCACCAGAGGGCCATCGATCTTCTGGAATCCCTGGATCTGGCCGACGAGATCGACAATTATGCGAAAAACCTTCCTTATGGAATGCAGAGGAAGCTGGAGATCGCCAGGGCCCTGGCCACCAATGCGAAGCTCATTATCCTGGATGAGCCGGCGGCCGGCATGAATCCCCAGGAGTCGGAGGAGCTGATGGAGTTCATCCGGTCCCTTAGGGAGCGGGGGGAGACGATCCTTCTGATCGAGCATGATATGAACGTGGTCATGAATATTTCCGACCGGATCTACGTCATCGACCACGGAAGGAAAATTGCGGAGGGCCTTCCGAAGGAGATCGCTAAGAATCCTGAGGTGATCAAGGCTTATCTGGGAAGCGGAGGTGCGGCTGGGGCAAAAGAAAATGCTTGAGGTGATCGACCTCCATACCAATTACGGCAGCATTGAAGCCTTAAAGGGCATCAACCTGGAGGTTTACGAGGATGAAATCGTAACCCTGATCGGAAGCAACGGCGCAGGAAAGAGCACGACGCTCAGCAGCATCACCGGGATCGTGCCTTCTGCCAGCGGACAGATCCTGTTTGAAGGCACGGACATTACGAAAATGAAGGCTTCGGACATTACGAAGCTGGGCATCGGCGTGTCTCCGGAGGGCCGGGAGGTGTTCGGGGGCTTAAGCGTCCAGGAAAATTTGAAGATCGGAGCCTATACCAGAAAGGACAAGAAGGAGATCGCAGAGTCCTTTGAAATGGTGTATGATCTCTTTCCCCGTCTGGCAGAGCGGAAAAAGCAGTCGGCGGGAACGCTTTCCGGCGGTGAGCAGCAGATGCTTGCCATCGGGCGGGCGCTTATGAGCAAGCCCAAGCTTCTGCTTCTGGATGAGCCGTCCATGGGCCTTGCTCCCAACCTGGTGGATCTGATCTTTGAACTGATCGTCCGCATCAATAAGGCCGGCACGACCATTCTGCTTATCGAGCAGAACGCCAACATGGCCCTTCAGATTGCGGACCGGGGCTATGTGCTGGAGACGGGGAAGGTGACCCTTTCCGACGATGCGAAGGTGCTGCAGGCCAACGACGATGTGCGGAAGGCTTATCTGGGTTCCGCAGAGTAAAATAGACAGATGATGACGAGAAAAAGCGAGAATTTTTTTCTGATTTGTGATATCATTTCTTCAGGGATGAAAACGAGCCTGTTTTCCGGGGAAGGGGAGCGGCTTGCCGAGGCATACCGCCCGCTTCCCATTCTTCTTTCGGGAAACCGGGCGGAACAGCCGCCGCAGGCCTGGAGGACCTGCCTGAAGGAGACGGCGGCCGAGGTCCTTGGAAAATGTCCGGGGTGCGTCCCTTCGGCAGTGGCTTTTTCTGCCATGAGCCAGGTGTGTCTTCCGGTGGATGAGGCCGGAGAGCCTCTGGGTCCGGCTTTTACCTGGTCGGATTCCAGAGCGGAGGAGGTTCCCGATCCTCTGGCCGGACGGTTTTCGCCGGAACATCTCCACAGGCTGGCGGGATTTCCGAATACGGCAAACTCCAGTATCCGGAAGCTGTTCTGGCTGAAGGAACGGCGTCCGGAAATCTATGGGCGGACCGCCTGTATGCTTCAGTGCAAGGATTATCTGGCCTGGTGCCTGACCGGGGTCTTTGCGACGGATTATACGGATGCGGCTGCCACCGGGGCGCTGGACATGAGTAAGAAGGCCTGGTCCGAAGAGATCACCGAGGGGCTGGGGATTGACCGGAGGAAGCTTCCGAGGATTCTGCCCTCCCACGGGATTGTAGGGAGAGTGACAAAAGAGGCGCAGGAGCAGTTCGGGATTGCGGCGGGCACGCCGGTGATTATGGGGGCGGGAGACAATGTCTGCTCCGCCATTGGAGCCGGATGCGTAAATCCGGGAGACGTATATATGAGCCTGGGCTCTTCTTCCTGGGCGGCGGTCTGTACGGAGGAACCGGTTCTGGACGCAGGTCTTTTGTTTTCTGTTTTTCCTCATGCCGTGCCGGGGCGGTATCTTTCCTTTGTCAATTATCAGACGGCGGGCGTGGTGTTCAAATGGCTGAAAAACGCCGTATTCCAGTACGACCCGGAGGGCTGCAGAGAGGTTCTTCCCTATAAAAACGTCTATCCCTATACGGGGATGGAAGCCCTGGTGGAAGCTTCGGATCCCGGAGCCGGCGGCCTGATCTTCCTCCCCCATCTGCTTTCCGGCGATTCCAGCCACAGGGAATCCTTTGCCAGAGGCGCATACCTGGGGCTTTCCTGGGAACACACCAGGGCGGATCTGGTCCGGGCGGCCCTGGAGGGAGTGACCTTTGAGCTTCGGTTCTTTCTGGAAGCGGTTACGAAGGGGAAACGGCCGGAACGGCTTACGGTGACGGGGGTGGCCTCTCATGAGAGGTGCTGGCTCCGGATGCTGGCCGACGTGCTGGGGATTCCGGTCCGCAACACAGAGCTTCATGATACGCCGGATTCCGTCGGTGCGGCAGTTCTGGCAGGATATGGGCTCGGCATTTATGAAAATATGGATCAGGCGGACCGGTTCCGGAAATGGGAAGAGACCTTTATCCCGGACGACGGACGGCACCGGGATTACGAAGCCCTTTACGGGATTTACCGGGAGGCGTTCGGAGAAGTCTCGGATGTCTTCCGGAAGCTGGAGGCCTGGAGAGAAGGAAGGGGAAAAGCATGAAAACCTGGTATATTCCGGATGCGTATTATCCGAGCAGCAAGAACGGCGAGTATGTGAGCCATGAGGCCATCTGCTTTCTCAATGTGGGGAAAGAGGATGCGGAGGCGGCCATGACGCTGTACTTTGAGGACAGGGACAAGCTGGAAGGATTTTCGGTGACAGTGCCGGCGGAGCGGACGGTTCACTGCCGCATGGACAAAATCAGGAACCGGGACGGGGTGCCGGTTCCCACGGACACGCCTTATGCGGTGAAGGTGGAGAGCGAGGCAGAGCTTACGGTTCAGTACACGAGGGTGGACACGACCCAGGCAGAGCTTGCCATCGCGACGACCATTATATCCTGAGAGGAGGATGGAATATGAGCGTAGAGAGCAATTATAAAGTAGCCAAAGAGTTATATGCACAGTACGGGGTTGATACGGATGCGGCGCTGAAAAAAATGGAAGAGATTCCGGTTTCCGTTCATTGCTGGCAGATCGACGACCTGACGGGGTTTGAGGATTTTAATGCGAAGCTTTCCGGCGGCCTGGCGGCCACGGGAAATGCGGGCGGGAAGCCGGAGAGCGTGCCGGAGTATTTCGAACATCTGGAAAAGGCCCTGAAGCTGGTTCCCGGCAAAAAGAAGGTGGCTGCCCATGCGGTCTATCTGAACAACGGCGGTGTCAACAACATTGAGCGGGATCAGATCGAGCCGGAGCATTTCACCCACTGGGTGGAGTTTGCGAAGAAGATGGGCATCGGCCTGGATTTCAATCCCACCTATTTCAATCATGCGAAGGCGGAGGACGGGTTCACCCTTTCCAGCCGGGACGAAGGCATCCGCCAGTTCTGGGTGGAGCACGGAAAGCGCTGCCGGAAGATCGGGGCCTATTTCGGAAAAGAGATGGGACAGGTCTGCTACACCAACCACTGGATTCCCGACGGTTACAAGGACGTCACCGTGGATAAGCTGGGCCCCAGGGAGCTGCTGACGAAATCCCTGGACGAGATTTTTGCGGAGAAGCTCGATCCGGCCTGCAACGTGGACTCCGTGGAGAGTAAGCTGTTTGGTCTGGGAAGCGAGGCTTATGTGACCGGCTCTCACGAGTTCTACAGCAATTACGTGGCCAACCGGAAGAACTGCATCATCTGTCTGGATGCGGGGCATTTCCATCCCACCGAGGTGATTTCGGCCAAATTAAGCTCTTATCTGGTGTTCGGACAGGAGATTATGCTCCATGTGAGCCGGCCCATGAGATGGGACAGTGACCATGTGACGATCCTGGATGACGAGACGAAGGCCATCATGGAAGAGATCGCCCGCTGCAACGCCTTTGACAAGGTACATATCGGCCTGGATTTCTTTGATGCCAGCATCAACCGGATTGCGGCCACGGCCATCGGCGGACGCACGGCCAAGAAGGCGATCCTGACGGCGCTTTTGCAGCCGGAGGCGGAGCTTAAGGAAGCGGAGCATGCCGGAAACTTCACGAAGCGTCTGGCTCTTCTGGAAGAGGTCAAGGGACTTCCCTTCGGCCTGGTCTGGGCGCAGTACTGTGAGATGTGCGGATGTGAGCAGGACAGCTGGATCCGCAGCTATTAAGATGGAGGGAATGCCATGAAAGCAGTGAAAATTCCGGATACGGACCTGACTCTTTCCGGGATCGGCCTGGGAACGGCCCTGGCCGGGATCAAATGGTCCGGGGAGGAGGGAGACCGCCTTCTGGAAACTTATCTGGAGGCAGGGGGCAATATCATTGATACGGCTCATGTCTATTCGGACTGGATCCCGGGGGAGATCGCCCGTTCGGAGCGGACCATCGGAGACTGGATCCGCAGAAGGGGAGGGAAGCGGGATGATTTTATCCTGATGACCAAGGGCGCCCATCCCCGTTTTGAATCTATGACCACCGGAAGGCTTTCCAGAGAGGAAGTGGCCTCGGACCTGGATTCCAGCCTGGAAAAGCTGGGCGTGGATTATGTGGACGTGTATTTTTATCACCGGGACGACGAGAGCCGGACGGTGGAAGAGCTTATTGAGACCATGGAGGGCTTTAAGCAGGCCGGGAAGATCCGCTATTATGCCTGCTCCAACTGGTCCACGGCCAGGATGAAGGAAGCGGACGCCTACTGTGAGAAGAAGGGCTGCCGGGGCTTTGTGGCCAACCAGGCCATGTATAACGCCGGCGTGAAGTACATGGGGACTTATCCCGACGAGACCATGGTGATCTGCGACGAGGAAATGCTGGATTATCACAGGAAGTCGAAAAACCTTCTGATCCCTTATATGGGGATCTGCGGCGGATTTTTCCATGCGCTGGAGAAAAAGGGCAGGGAGGCCGTGAAGGACAACTGCTTCTGTACGGAAGGGAATCTTAAGGTGGCGGAGGGGCTTTCCCGCCTCTGCAGAGAGAAGGGCTGGAGCATGACTCAGGCGCTCCTTGGATTTATTGCCACCAGGGATTTTGCCATGGTCCCTCTGGCAGCGGCCAGCAGCGAAAAGCAGATGGCGGATCTGACGGCCACGCTTCAGACGGATTTTTCGGCAAAAGACTATGACTTTTTAAATACTTTGTGATAGAATAGATAGGAGAATCGCTATGTTGAAAACTGAAAAAAAAGAAGAACGGGCAATGTACGCAAAGAAAGATACCTACACCTATGAGGAGGTGCGTCCCCTCATTGAGGCGGCCATCGAGGACAGGGCCAGATATCTGGGATTTTTCTATAAGGTAATGCCCAGGGATCTGTTTGACAAGTATGCCAAGAAGGCGCTTTATGCTTACGGCGAGTACAAGGCGCTGGGCCTTGGGTTCGGCAAGGGCAACGAGGGGAATCCCGAAGGGCTGGCAGATTTCCTGGTGGGGGCCAACGGCGTTGCCAATACGCTGGCAGTGGGCAACCAGGTCCTTGAGAGGGACGAGGAGAGCGTGACGGTGCGCATGGAAGGCAAATGCGCCCTGGTACAGGGCTGGGAGAAGATGGGATTTTCTCCGGAAGAGGTTTCTTATCTCTGCGACATCGCCAGCTATGGCGATTACGGCCATGCCAATGCGCTGGATCTTCAGGGAACCTGGCTCTGCACGAGCGCACAGCCCGGCTGTGATTACTGTGATTTCAAGGTTGAGAAACTGAAGGAAAAGACCGTCGTATAAAAACGGCGGCACATTCCGGAGTGCTGTTTAAAGAGGTTTTGCAATATGAGGAAAGGCGTGGCCAATATTAAGGATGTGGCGGCGGCGGCGGGCGTCAGCATTTCCACGGTCTCCCGGGTGTTAAACCATTCGGGGAACGTGGACGACAGCCTGCGGGCGCGGGTGAAGCGGGCGGTCCGGGATACGGGCTACAGTGCCAATCCCATCGCCAGCAGCTTAAAAAGCGCAAGGCGCAACCAGATCGCCATTGTGATCCCTACTTTGAGAAGAAACTATTATACGGACATCATTAAAGGAGTCAGCGAGTTCTTTTATGAGAAAGAGATCATTCCGGTGATCCTGGAAAGCGACGGGGTGTTTGAGAAGGAGCAGGAGCTGATCGCCAGCCTGGAAAAGCAGTGGGTGGACGGCATTATCCTGATTCCGGGGCAGTACGAGGCGGGGGAGGAATATGAGCGGTATGCCGATTCTCTGAGCGGCCTTACGAAAAGCGGAACCGGCATTCCGGTGGTTCTTGTGGAGGCGCCCCGGATGAATCCGAAGCTGGACGTGGTGCGGGCGGACCACGAGGCCGCCTTTTATGCCATGGCGGAACACCTTCTGGAGATCGGCAGGCGCCGGATCGCCTATCTGGGC
>CATJIW010000107.1 GCA_949740745.1 uncultured Lachnospiraceae bacterium
AAGCACTGGGACAGCATCGAGGCCGAGGGAAAGAACCTGAAAATCGTCTACACGCCTCTTCACGGCACCGGAAACCTTCCGGCCCGCCGGGTGCTTAAGGAGCTTGGCTTTGAAAATGTGTATGTGGTGCCGGAGCAGGAGCTTCCCGACGGCGAGTTCCCGACGGTGAGTTATCCCAACCCGGAGGCAGAGGAGGCGTTCGCCCTGGCTCTTAAGCTGGCGAAGGAGAAGGATGCGGATCTGGTGCTGGCTACGGATCCGGATGCGGACCGGCTCGGCGGATATGTGAAGGATGCCGGGAGCGGCGAGTACATTACCCTGACGGGAAATATGTCCGGCTGCCTGTTAGCCGATTATGAGATCGGGCAGCAGAAAGAGCTCTCCGGGCTTCCGCAGGACGGTGCCCTGATTAAGACCATCGTAACCTCCAACCTGGCGGACGCCATTGCGAAGTATTACGGCGTGAAGCTGATCGAGGTGCTGACCGGCTTCAAATATATCGGGCAGCAGATCCTTGGCTTTGAGGAATCCGGCAGGGGTACTTACCTGTTCGGCTTTGAGGAGAGCTACGGATGCCTGATCGGAACCCATGCCAGGGACAAGGATGCCATTGTGGCCACCATGGCCCTCTGCGAGGCGGCGGCTTATTATAAAACTAAGGGCATGACCCTCTGGGATGCCATGATCGCCATGTACGAGCGCTACGGCTATTATAAGGACGGCGTCCAGTCCATCACCCTGGCCGGCATTGAGGGGCTGGCCAAGATTAAGGAGATTCTGGAGACTCTTCGGGCGAAGGCGCCGGAAGAGGTGGCCGGCTACAGGGTGCTTAAGGCGAGAGATTATCAGAAGGACGAGGTTGTGGACAAGGCGACGGGAGCCGTCACCTCCACCGGGCTTCCTGCCTCCAACGTGCTCTATTATGATCTGGAAGACGACGCATGGCTGTGCGTAAGGCCCTCCGGAACGGAGCCGAAGGTGAAATTCTATTATGGAGTAAAGGGAACATCTCTGGCGGATGCCGATGAAAAGTCCGAGAAATTCGGAAAAGAAGTACTGGAAATGATCCGGAAGATGATCTGAGCCTTTCCGGAGAATGGATAAGGAACGCTGAGAAACGGCCGGCGGGCAGAAACCCTCCGGCTGTTTTTGATGTGCGGACCGGTGCAGAGGCAATATGCCGCCGAAGCGGCGGGCGGCGGGCAGGGAAAATGCTTCCTGGCTCGATTAGTTTATAGAAAAATAATAATATCTTCTCGAAATTTTCTGCATGGTATGCTATACTGTTATAAGACTTTAACTGGGAGTGGGCAATATGGTAAATGCAGAACGCACGAAGCTGATGACGAAAGCGGAGATCTTCCGGGTGAAGGAGGAGAGAAGGGCGCTTAAGCTGAACCGTTTTTACAGAAGCGATTTTATCAGCTATGAGATGATTCGTTCCGCGCTCTGTTTTATATTTGGATACGTGCTGTTTCTCCTTATGTGGGTTCTCTACTATGCGGAGCCTCTTATGACGACGAAACAGATTGAGGAGCTGGTTCAGATGGCAGTCCGGGCCGGGGTGGCTCTTTTGTGCCTCCTGACCTGCTTTCTTGTGGCGTCTTATTTTGTTTTTCGGAGGAAGTACCGAAAGGCCAGGGCGAAGGTGAAGGATTACCAAGCGCTTTTAAAACGAATCAATAATCTGTACGAGCAGGAATCTGCGAAGGTATGGAAGGAATCGGAGGAATTTAAGGAATGACGACCCTTCTGGTTCTGCGTGAGCGGATCAAGACATTTTACGCCCGTTTCGGCGGGCATATCATAAGGGCGCTGCGGTTTGCGGTGGCTCTTGCGGCCTTTCTTGCGATCAACCGGAGCCTTGGTTATATGGAACGGTTAAACCATGACTGGATGGCGGCGGCAGCGGCGGCAGTCTGCGCATTCCTTCCCAACGGCTTTATGGTGGTGCTGGCCGGGATCTTCGTGCTGCTTCATATGTATGCGGTGTCGCTGGAGGTGCTTTTCGTGACGGCGGCAGTCTTTGTGTTGTTTTTTTGCCTGTATTATGTGTTTCAGCCGGGAGACAGCATTGTTCTGATTTTAATGCCGCTTTTGTTTCTGTGCAGGATCCCCCTGGCGGCGCCGCTTGTCATGGGGCTTGTGGGAACGGCGTTCAGCGTGATCCCCGCAGGCTTCGGCGTGATTTTGTATTATATGCTGCGCTATGTCAGGGAGAATGTGGGGGTACTGGCCTCCAACGGTTCTCTTTCCATGGCGGGACGATATACGCAGATGATCAACGGGGTGCTGCAGAATAAGGAGATGTGGGTGATGGCGGCCGCCTGTGCGGTGACGCTTCTGGTGGTTTATGTGATCCGCCGGCTGTCGGTGAGCCACGCCTGGGAAATTGCGATCGGGGTCGGGGTTGTGACCAACGTCCTTCTGCTTTTTGCGGGGATGTTCATTGCGGACATCAGCTATCCGGTGAACAGTCTGATTATTGGAGCCGCAGCGGCGGCAGTCTGCGGGCTGGTTCTGGAGTTCTTTATGTTTCATCTGGATTATTCCAGGACAGAGCATGTGCAGTTTGAAGACGACGACTATTATTATTATGTCAAGGCGGTGCCGAAGGTGGCCGTGACCCAGCCGGAGGTGACCGTAACAAAGATCAATGCGAAGACTTCCTACGATAAAAATGTGGAAAAAGAGCTTAAGGGGCTCAGGCAGGAGCTGAGCAACACGGCGGAGCTTTTCAGTTCCAGGAAGGATCTGGAACAGACCAGGGTCCTGTTTGAAAAGGGAACCGGAAAAAAGACTGGAAAAATGACTGAGAACGGGGAAGGACAGGATGGAAATTATAACAAAAATCTTTGAAGGGATGAAAACGTATCTGGTTCAGAGCATTCCTGACATCAGGGTCACCGACGTGGTCGAGATGATGATTATTGCGGTGATTCTGTATAACGTCATGCTCTGGATTAAGAATACAAGGGCCTGGGCCCTATTAAAGGGTATTATCGTTCTCGTGGCATTTATTCTGATCGCCTGGATGTTCCATATGGACACGATCCTCTGGCTGGCCAATAAGACCATAAATGTAGGAATTATTGCGGTGGTGATTATTTTCCAGCCGGAGTTAAGAAGGGCTCTGGAGCAGCTGGGACAGAAAAAGATGCTGGGCTTTCTGGTGTCCGATAACGGAAAAGTGATGGAAAACCAGTTCAGCAGCAGGACAATGAACGAGATCATGAAGGCCACCTTCGAGATGAGCAAGGTAAAGACGGGAGCGTTAATCGTCATCGAACGGACAACGCCTCTTGCCGAATATGAGAGAACCGGCATCGAGGTGGACGGCATTGTCACCAGTCAGCTTCTTTTGAATATATTCGAACACAACACGCCGCTTCATGACGGAGCCGTGATCGTGCGGGGAAACCGGGTAGTGGCAGCTACCTGTTATCTGCCTCTTTCCGATAATATGCAGATCAGCAAGGATCTGGGAACCAGGCACCGGGCCGGCGTGGGGGTCAGCGAGGCCAGCGACAGCATCACGGTGATCGTTTCCGAGGAGACGGGCAATGTTTCGGTGGCCTTTGAGGGGGCCCTGAAGCGGGAGCTGACTCCGGAAACCCTGAAGGAAGAGCTGCGGCTTCTGATTACGGAGCATGACGGCGGAAAAGGGAGGAAGCTGAAAATCTTGAAAGGATGGCAGAAGAATGAAAAAAAAGCTGACAAATAATCTGCTTTTAAAGATCGTTTCCGTGATCGCTGCCGTGCTTTTATGGGGAGTCGTGATCAATATCGACAATCCCACGGATACCTATACCATAAGCGGGATTCCGATCCGGGTGATCAATGAAAAACAGGCGATTACAGATAACAATCTGACCTATGAGCTGCCCGGGGAGAAGACGGTCAGCGTGGAGGTCACGGTCAGGAGGCAGGACAGAAGGAAAATTTCGGCCGACGACTTTTCGGCGACCATTGATCTGAATGAAATCTATGGGGCGACCAGCTCCGTGGCGGTCAATATCGAAGTGGTAAACAACAAGAGCCTGATTCGTTCCTGGACGCAGGTCACAAGAAGCGTCCGGGTGGACGTGGAAAGGATGGAAACAAAGATTTTCGAGATCCGGGTGATTCCCAAAGGGAGCCTGGAGGATACCTATACCTTCAGCCGGAATACCGTGTCGCCGGGGAGCGTCCGGGTGACGGCACCGGAATCGGTCATGTCCAGGATCGATCATGCGGGCGTAGAGCTGGATGTGAACGGGGCTACGGATAATGTTCAGGAAACCGGGCCGGTGAAGCTTTATATGGATGAGGAAAGCCGGAATGAACTGGATCTTTCCGATCCCAGGATTCTTTTGAACGTTACGGAGGCGGAGGTTACGCTTGGGGTGGTAAAGACAAACCAGATCAGCGTAGACATTCAGGTGACGGGGCAGGATGCGGTGGCCGACGGCTGCAAATACATCAATTATACCTGCGATCCGCAGATGATCCAGGTGACGGGGCCCAGGTCTCAGATTGCCGATTTTGCCAAGCTGACCATCGTAGAGGATCTGACCGGGGCCGACGGCAATGTGACGAAGTCTTACAAGATCCAGGATTATCTGCCGAAGGGGCTTGAGGTGGCGGACGGACAGCCGGGCACCATTGAGGTCACCTACCAGATCGACAGACTGGAGCAGAAAAGCTTCTATATTGGAAGAAACCAGATCCGGCTTCTTGGCATGTCGGAGGAGCTGGAATACCGGTTTGGCGAGGACGACGGGATCACGGTTACCCTCCGGGGCCTGTCGGAGGATATTGAGCAGGTGACGGTTCAGGAGATCACGGCCATTCTGGATGTGGAAGACTTTACGGAGCCGGGGGTCTACTCCTGCGAGGCGGTGGTGGAGCTTCCGGAAAAATACAGGGATTATTTTGATGTTTCGGTGGGAAGCGTCCGGATGGTCGTCACAAGGCCGGAAAGCGAGGAGTCTTCTTCGGAGGAAAGCGCGCCGGAGGACAGTTCCGCCGGGATCACAGAAGGAAGCACGGAGGAGTCCGAAGGCGAAAGGCCCGATGCAAATGAGTCGGAAGCCGTTTCCGGAATCGTTTCTGGAACGGAGACAGCCTCCGGAGAGAATTCCCAGGAGAACCGATAAGAAGGTACGAGAGCGAGAAAAGGAGGATACTTACATGGTTAGCGAGAAGGTAGTCATTAAAAATCCTACCGGACTTCATCTGCGTCCGGCCGGAGTGCTGTGCAAGGAGGCGATGAACTATGCCTCTTCCGTCACATTCCGCTTTGAGAATATTACGGCAAATGCCAAAAGCGTGCTCAGCGTGCTGGGGGCGTGCATCAAGACCGGGGATGAACTGGAGTTTATCTGTGAGGGGCCCGATGAGAAGGAAGCCCTGGAGGCCATCGTTACGATCGTGAAAAATGGCCTGGGAGAATGAGGTCTGCTGCCGTCCCTCTGGCGGCCCATCTCATGATTTGTGCCCTGGCGGCGGCTTTGTCAGGAACCGGAGAATATTTGTTTTCCGGTTTCCTTTTTATTGCCCTGGCCTTATTTGAATATCTGTTTTTTTACAGGAGAGAAAAAAAGCTGCTTCAGCTGGAGGCGGTGTTTGCGCTGTTCTGGACGGGAGGGATCGGCCTGTCGGCCATGAAGCTTTCCAGGCTGGCGGAGGACTGGGCGCCGGCCACCTGGCTCTGCCTGATCCTGGTATATCCGGCCTTTGTCCTGGGATATGAGGCGGCGGCGGCCCGGGAGAGGGCCAGGCTCGGGAAAAGGGCGGCAGAGGGGAGGGAAGGCCTCCGGCCTGAGCCGGCGCAGGAGGCCGGCCGGGAGCAGACGGGGAGGCGGATCCTGCACTGCATTTATGTGGTCCTGTTGGTTTCCGTCGGATGCTTTTTGCTGGAAGCGGCGGTAATCAGAGAGGTGCCGCTGTTTTCCGACAAGCCCCACGCCTATTCTTATTTCCACCTGTCCGGCGTCCATTATTTTACGGTCAGCAGTATTTTCGTGCTTCCCCTTTCCGTGATCTACAGGAAGGTAAAGGGAAAGCTTTCCGGAAAGGAGCGGATCCGGCTGGCAGTCTGCTCGCTGGCTGCCCTGGCGGTGCCGGTCCTCTGCGTGTCCAGGTTTCAGCTTATGCTGGCCGTGCTGCTTTCTGTCTGCGTGGCGGTGACCTGCTGGCCGGGAATCCGGCTCAGATACCTGTTTTTGGTGATCCTTCTTCTGGTGCCTGCTTACATAGGGCTTACGGTGGCCAGGAACCATGACGTGGCATATCTGAACGGCATTTTTGAAATGAAGAACGAGGCCATGCCCATTTTCATCACCCAGCCCTACATGTACGTGGCCAACAATTATGACAATTTCAACTGTCTGGTGGAGGAGCTGCCCGCCCACACCCTGGGACTGCGCCAGCTGTTTCCGGTCTTTGCCCTGACCGGCCTTAAATTCCTCCGGCCGGAGCTTGTCAGCTTTCCAATCTACATTACAAAGAAGGAGCTGACTACGGTGACCCTGATTTACGACGCTTATTATGATTTCGGGCTGGCAGGAGTGCTTCTTTTCGGTTTCCTTCTGGGAATGGCCTGCAAGAAGGCGGCTTCCCTGGAGGCGCGGGGAAGGAATCCGGTGGCGGCTTTGTTCTATGCCCAGATCGCCATGTATCTGGTGTTTTCCTTTTTCACCACCTGGTTCAGCAACCCCACCACCTGGTTCTGGCTGGCGCTTACCGGTGCGATGTATTTTTACGTGGGACGTGTCGGCGGTCAGAACGGCTTTCGCTTTCGAAAGCCGTGGAAGCTGCGGATCCAGGCGGACAAAAGGGCGGGGGTTTATCGGGAACCATAAATCTGACGGCGGACGGGGAGGCGTATGATGGGAGAAGAAAGCGGAAAAAAATTTCTGGGCGCGCGGCTCCTTCTTGCCGGGTTTGCGGCATCGGCTGTCCTGGTATTTTCTCTGTGTTTGCTGTCTGGCGCCGGGGTTCCGGATTTTGTAGGAAGAGAGCTGACGGATGCGGAGAAACGGGAGGTCATAGACAGGAACAGTCCTCTGACAGATTATGTTTATCTGTCTCCCAATGCGGATTTTCCGAGAACGGGCGGGATAAAAAAGATTACGATTCATCACATGGCGGGCGACCTGGGCCTTGAAGAGCTGGGGAAGGCCTTCGGGGAACGGGACAGGAGGGCTTCTGCCAATTATGCGGTGGACAGCGGCGGGCGGGTTGCGCTTTACGTGGAGGAGGAAAACCGGGCCTGGACCTCCAGCAGCCGGGAGAACGATGACCAGGCCGTGACCATCGAGGTGGCAAACGACGAGACCGGAGGAGACTGGCATGTGAGCGGAGAAGCCTATGGGACTCTGATCGATCTGTGTGCGGATATCTGCGAAAGGAACGGGATCGAAGAGCTTTGTTTTACCGGGGACGCCGAAGGGAACCTGACCGTTCACCGGATGTTCCGCAGCGACACGGAATGTCCCGGCCCTTATCTGGAGGGACGGATGGGAGAGATTGCGGCCGCAGTCAATGAGCGGCTGGGCAAATAAGAAAATCGGGGGAAATCCTGCAGACACGAAGCCTGTTTTTGATCTGAATGTAAGCTTCCATAAAAACAGAGAGTTTGTTTTGAAAAGCAGCGCTTCCTGCATGTGGGATTTAAGTGTTGTAAAAGAGAAATTTTTATGATAAACTGCAAGATAGTTAAAAAATATAAAAGGGAGAAAACTCCTGGATATAAGGGGGAATTTTGAATGATTGCATTTATATGTTTGCTGATCCCACCATTGGTTCATGTCTATTTAAGAGAGCGGATATTGGGAAGGCATGAAACTGTTTATGTCAGTGCGCGGAATTATGGATTCAGTGTATTAGCTTTAAATGGGGCCATGATGCTTCTTCTTTTTTATGTTTTTCAAAGTGAAGGCGAGCTTCTTTTTAAACTGAATCATCACAATGGGTTTGCCTGCAAATATATTTTATTATCTATGACATTGGTCGTTGCAGAGCCTTTTTTGGAGAGGTTCTGCAGAGAAAAGGTGGTTTTAAATGTTCGGCGGGGTTCTGGTTTTGCGGAATGCCGTTATGTTAGAGGATTAGCAGGCGTTTATGCGCTTATTTTGTTTCTGCTGAATTTTATACGGATTTTTGATAATAATTTTTGGGTAGATGAGGCTTTTACGGTGAATTTGGTCCAGCGTTCATTGCCGGAGATAATCACGACGACGGCGGCAGACGTTCATCCGCCGCTGTATTATCTTTTTGTGAAAGCCGGGTATGTAGTTTTTGGAAATCAGGGGTGGATGTTTCATCTGGTTTCCCTGATTCCGTGCGCCGTCATTTTAGTTTTCTCATTGACCGTCATTTGGAAAAAATTCGGGAAAGAAGCAGCGGTTATTATGATCACGCTGGCAGGACTGTCTGTGAATGCTGTGAATTATAATGTGGAAGTGCGCATGTATTCCTGGGCGGCTTTGTTTGTGCTGCTGAGTTTTTATGAGTTGTATGGAATTCTGTCAGAAGGAAGAAATAAAAATTATATTTTATTTGGAGTGTACTCCCTGGCGGCTGCTTATACGCATTATTATGCATTGATATCCGTTGCCTTCTTTTATCTGGTCATTTTACTGCAGGCGTCGAGGAAACGGCTGGATTTGAAAAAAGTTTTGATTACCTGTGCGGTTACCATAATCGGATATCTTCCCTGGTTCTTTATTCTTTTAAAAACTTTTGTAACCAGTATCGACACATTTTGGCTGCAGGGGATTCCGGGATTTAAAGAGAGCATAAATTATGTTTTTTCTGATCAGTTAAATCTTGTAGCCTGGGGACTCCTTTTTGGGGGATTTTTGATTGTTGTTTTATATGAATCAGGTATTTTGCAGATCCGAAAGAGGGAAGACGGGAAGATTGCCGTGTCTGCAGCGTTTGACAGGATAGCGTTTTCAGATATGCTGGTTTGGAGCCTGGCAGGGATATTGAGCGTTGTCGGAACTATTGTTGTGGGAATCGGGGTTTCAAAGCTGATTCGTCCGTTTTTTCTTGTGAGATATCTTTACCCTGTTTCTGTCGTGGCATGGATGGTGCTTGGGGGCATGATGTCCAGGCTCAAGGGAAGAAAAATATATACGGTTTTGCTTATTGCATATATGTTGCTGATGTCTGCTCCGGCGTATCGGGATACTTATATAAGACAAAAGCAGATGAATGACCTGCTGCAGGTTACACTGGCGGCTACGGAAGGACAGATTGCTGCAGACGATGTTATCCTGGCGGATCATAAGCACATTGGGTGGCATATTGCTCCATATTATTATCCGGGTATTACTTCGCATGCGATTTCTTTGTATGAATTTCCGGAGTTGGAAAAAGGGATCACCTACTGGTTGTTTATACGGATCAGTGACGGAGTGCCGGAAATGGGACCGGTATATGAGGAAATCGAAAGACAGGGCTTTTCTTGTGAGTTGATAATGGAAAACGGGAATCTGGGTACTCATGCGGTAAATATTTATCGCATCAGATAGGTGAGTGATTGCTGTTGGAGGAAGAATGAAAAAGATATCTTTGATCATCCCCTGCTATAATGAAGAGGAATCGTTGCCTTTGTTTTATAGAGAGGTGACAGGTGTTATGGAAGGGCTTGGAAGAGAGTACGAGTTGATATTCGTAAACGATGGCTCAAAGGATGATACACTTTTGGCATTGAAAAAAATGGCGGAGCGGGATGGACATGTCATTTATCTGTCGTTTTCCCGGAATTTTGGCAAAGAAGCGGCCATGTATGCCGGTTTTTGCAATGCACAGGGAGATTATGTTGCGGTTATGGATGCCGATATGCAGGATCCTCCGGCGCTTCTTCCCAGGATGCTGGAAATGCTGGAAAGCGGCGAGTATGATTCTGTGGCAACAAGGCGCGTCAGCCGGACTCATGAACCGCCGGTCAGAAGCTGGTTTGCCCGAAAATTTTATCGGATCATGAATCGGATTTCTGATGCAGAAATTGTGGACGGCGCAAGAGACTTCAGGCTTATGAAACGGGATATGGTGGATGCCATTGTTTCGATGAGTGAATATAATCGTTTTTCGAAAGGGATTTTTGGCTGGATCGGTTTTCGTACCTGTTGGCTTCCTTATGAAAATGTGGAACGGGCTGCTGGTGAGACAAAATGGAGCTTTTGGAAGCTTTTTCGCTATGCTGTGAATGGTGTGATCAGCTTTTCGGAGGCTCCCTTAAATATTGCGTCCTGGAGCGGGATTTTTATGACGGTGTGTTCCTGTTTTATGCTTTTGCTGATTGTTTTTCGAAGATTGCTTTTTGGAGATCCGGTTGCCGGATGGGCGTCTACCATATGCGTTATCATATTTATTGGAGGGATACAGCTTTTTTGCCTGGGAATCATGGGACAATATATTGCAAAAACATATATGGAAACAAAGCATCGGCCGCATTATATTGTGGCGGAAACAAACGGCAGGGATGTGATTCGCTGTAAATAGATAATGAAATATGGTTTTTGTTTGACTGCATAAATCAGGCGATTGTGAGGTTGTTTTGCAATTATTTAACGGCTTTTGGCGGAGGATGAACAGAATTGAATTTACCGGTATTATACATGGTCGTTCCTTGTTACAATGAAGAACAGGTGCTTCCCATAACGGCAGATTTATTCCTGCAGGAATTGACGGAGCTTATAAAGAAGGGAAAGATCAGTGACGGCAGTCGTATTTTGTTTGTAAATGATGGGAGCAGGGATAAAACGTGGGAGATCATTTGCGGACTTTCTGAAAAGGACAGGCATTTTACGGGCATCAGTCAGAGCCGGAACAGAGGACATCAGAATGCTGTATTGGCTGGATTGATGGATTCTGTGGAAAAATGCGACATTACCATTTCGATTGATTGCGACGGGCAGGATGATATCGCTGCCATGGAGAAAATGGTGGATGAATATCGGGGAGGTTCTGAAATTGTTTATGGTGTACGCGCAAGGCGTGATACGGACACTTTTTTTAAGAAATTTACTGCCGAAAGCTTTTATAAATTATTAAATGCGCTGGGAGCTGAGGTGGTTTATAATCATGCGGATTACAGGCTGATCTCGTCAAAGGTGTTAAAAGAGTTTGCGGAATTTAAAGAGGTGAATCTTTTTTTAAGAGGAATGGTGCCGCTGGTGGGTTTTAAAAGCTCCAGTGTTTATTATGACCGACAGGAAAGAATGGCGGGAGAAAGTCATTATCCGTTGGGGAAAATGGCGGCTCTGGCTTTTGACGGGATTACAAGTTTGAGTGTAAGGCCTTTGAGGATGATTACGGCACTTGGCATTTTTGTATCTGTGATCAGCTTTGTGGGAGCTATTTGGGCTGTGGCATCCCAGTTAATGGGTAAAACAGTTACCGGCTGGGCAAGCATGACCTGTATTATATGCTTTCTTGGAGGAATCCAGCTTGTTTGTCTTGGGGTGATGGGAACTTATATCGGAAAGATATACATGGAGGTGAAACACAGACCAAGATATATCATCAGCGAAAGAACCGGTGAGAGAAATGAAGCTTGATTATATAAAAAGCATAATGGAAAGAAGCCCCTTTGCAAATGGAAAGAAAAAAGAAAAATGGCTTTTGGCAGGGCTTCTGGCGTCCGTGCTGTTTGTGGCTTACATTGTATTTTTATATAGTGACATGACAAACACGATTGATAATTCCATTATTTTCATGAAATCCATATATAAAGGGAGAGTTCTGGATTTTTATGAAATGAGTGTGGAGCAGGCGGTGACCGATTGGGCGGCCAATTATAATGTGATTCTTTATCTTATTTTTGGAATTTGGAATGCGCCGGCTTATCTTATTTTTCGGTGGTTTGGAGGCAGGCTGACCTGGCCGATGACAGATTCGTACTTGCTGAACCTCTGGTCCAAAACGCTGATTATGATCGTTGTTCTTTGTATGGCATGGCTGGTCTATAAAATCGTGATTTACTGTTGTGAAAAGAGAGAAAAGGGCCTGCTGGCGGCTTTTCTGCTGATGAGCAGCATGGCTGTATTCTATCCGGTATTCATGGTCGTTCAGCTGGATTCTATTGCCCTGACAATGATGCTGTTAGGAGTCTATGGATATTTGAAAGGAAATCAAAAGTTATTTATTGGCGCTTTCATGATTGCGGTTCCCTGCAAGATGTTTGCGATCCTTCTGGCTCTGCCTCTTATTCTGTTGAAAGAAAAAAATGTTTTTAAAGCAGGGCTTCTCTGGATGTCGACCATGACGCTGCTCATCCTGGAAAAGATAATCTACCATGGAAGCTATGTATATAAATACGCTCTGGGATCACAGAGCCGGGACGCCATAAACGGGATCTTAAATGCGAATCTGAATTTGGGAAAACCGATATCGGTTTTTATTTTTTGTTATGTGTTGTTGATTGTTTATGCTTATGTTAAACGGGAAGCGAAGCCGAATGAGGTTCTTTATACGGGTCTTTTCTTATGGGGAACCTTTACTGCATTTGTTCAAATAAACAATTACTGGATCCTGCTGGTGATTCCTTTTATGGTCATGGCGATGGTGTTGAATGACCGGTATCTGAAAGCGACGGTATTGATTGAGACCATTGGTTCTCTGGCACATTTTTTTTATATTGCGGCCGGAGGAACGGCGATTTTAAGGGATAACTATATGGCTTCCCGGCTGTTGCTGCCGCATATTATGGAGATGCCCGCTTATGAAAATCTGAAATATGGCAATCTGGTTAATTTTTTTGCTGAAAAAGGGTTGTCTGACTACAGAGCAGTATTTTCGTCTATATGGGTGGCGGCTGTGATTGCGATCTTGGCGTTAACTATGCCGGGATTGCAGAAGCGTGGAACGGAAGTGGGGACAAAGCCGGAAAAGTGGCTTCTTTTTATACGAGTTGGCATTTTGGCAATGGTAGAGGCGCTTATGATTTATGTATTTGCCGTTTCGGCGAACCCGGTTATATTTTCTAATCTTGGAGAAGAGTCTGCTGTCGGTCCGGCGAATCTGATATCGGCGGAAGAAGAGGTTACGGTGGCTCAGGAGATTGCTTTTGGTCAGGCCCGTGAGCTGGAAGAACTGACCCTGAAATTTCATAATCCCTTGTATGTGAGATGGAATATGGGACTTGTTATCGTAGAACTGGTGAATCTGACAACAGGTGAAACTGAATTTTCGGATGTTCTGGGCTGCAGCATGATTGAGGATGGCAAGAATATTTGTGTCGATCTTAAGGGAACGGAGGTATCCGGCGACTGCAGGTATGAGATTCGTTTGTCCGGAAAAAAAGGAGTTGCAAGGTTTCGGGAACGGGAAGAGATATATCCCTATTTTTCTGCCGCAGGGAATGAATCAATGGCGGTAGCAGAAGTAAACGGGGTAGAACAGGACGTAAATCTATATTTTCAGATTCGATAAAAAATAGAGCCGGAGATGGTTTGTCAATGAATGGAATAAAAAGAGAAAAATGGCTTCTGGCTGGACTGCTGGCGGCAGTATTGCTTGTGGCATATGTTGTGTTTCTTTATACGGACCTGACAAATACAATTGATAATTCGATTATTTTTGCAAAATCGGTATATAAGGGAAGAGTACTGGATTTTTATGAATTGAGTGTAGAACAGGCGGTGACTGACTGGGCGGCCAATTATAATGTGATCATTTACATTATTTTTGGAATCTGGAATGCGCCGGCGTATCTGGTTTTTCGGCATTTTGGCGGAGAACTGGCTTTTCCGATGACAGCTTCCTGCTGGCTGAACCTTTGGTCCAAAACGCTGATCATGATATTTATTTCCTGCATGGCGTGGCTGGTTTATAAAATTGTATACTATTGTCGGGAAAAGCGGGAGGACGGCCTGCTGGCGGCTTTTTTGCTGATGAGCAGCATGGCCGTATTTTATCCGGTGTTTATTGCTTCTCAATTAGATTCCATTGCGCTGACGTTTATGCTGCTGGGGCTGTATGGGTATCTGAAGGAAAATCAGAAATTATTCATCGGCGCTTTTATGATTGCAGTTCCCTGCAAAATGTTTGCGATTCTGCTTGCGCTGCCGCTTATTTTGTTAAAAGAAAAGAATGTCTTTAAGGCGGGAATCTTATGGATTTCAACCATGGCATTGTTGATTCTGGAAAGGCTGGTTTATCATGGAAGCTATATATACAAATATGCTCTGGGGTCGCAGAGCCGGGATGCCATAAATGGGATATTGAATGCGAATCTGGAATTGGGGAAACCGATCTGCGTTTTTATTGGCTGTTATGTGCTGCTGATTGTCTGTACTTACATTAAACAGCAGGCAGATAAAAGGGATGTTCTTTATGTGGGCGCTTTTTTATGGGGAACCTTTACTGCTTTTGTTCAGATCAACAGTTACTGGATTTTATTGATGATTCCCTTTACGGTTATGACAATGGTGGTGAATAACCGGTATCTAAAAGTGACCGTATTAATTGAGACCATTGGTTCATTGTCTAATTTTTTTTATATTGCTGCCGGCGGTACGGCAATTTTAAGGGACAAATATCTGGTTTCCAGACTATTGCTGCCGAAAGTTATGGATGTTGCCCCTTATGAAAATCTGAAGTATGGGAATCTGGTTAATTTTTTTGCGGAAAAGGGCCTGTCTGATTACAGAACGGTGTTTGCGTCCATATGGGTAGCAGCTATCGTGGCAGTCCTGGTGCTGACGGCGCCAGGGCTTCAAAAGGATGGAAGAGCGGAAGAAACAAAACCGGAGAAATGGCTTCTTTTTGCCAGAGCAGGGATTCTCGGAGTTGTAGAAATGCTTACTATTTATGCCTTTACCGCATCTGCAAATCCGGTCGCTTTTTCAAATATTGGGGAAGAGTCTGTCTTTGCTCGGGCTAATTTGCTATCGGCGGCAGAAGATGTGACTGTGACTCAAAAAATATCCTTTGTCGAAAATCGCAGACTGGAACAATTGATTCTTAAATTTCATAATCCGATGTATGTGAGATGGAATATGGCGCTTGTAACAGTAGAACTGAAGGATTTGGAGACACAGGAAATCGTGTTCACAGATACATTAGGATGCAGTATGATCGAGGACAGTGTGGATATTTCCATTGATCTCAAAGGAACAAGGGTGTCAGGCGGTCATGAATATGAAATTTGTTTGTCTGGAAAAAAAGGAGTTTCGCGATTTTGGGATCAGGAGCAGATATATCCATACGTCTCGGCTGTGCAAAATGAGGACATAGAGGCAGTAAAAATAAATGGGGTGGGACAGGAATCGAGTCTGTATTTTCAAATTCGATGAAAATTGAAAAGCTGTTTTTCTCATAATTTTGTAATGTTCAGGGGAAAATCGGATTGTAATCTGAGGGCAGGTATGCTATACTGAAAAAATGGCGAGGATGGCAAAGGCTGTTTTCAGAAAAATAAGACAGATGGGAATGATGGCAGATGGGGCTGGAAGCGGACAGCACAGTACGAAAAGCAAGATGTATATAATAAAAAAGTACGGCGTGATTTATCGACTATGAAGAAATCCTTTTGGAGCAGGCAGACGAAAGTGACAGAAAAAAGAGAGGATGGTAAATCATGTTAAATTATCAGAGATATAAAAGAGTGCCTGTGGTGGATTTTTCGGAGCGCACCTGGCCGGGAAAGCAGATTGAGAAGGCGCCCGCATGGTGCAGCGTGGATCTTCGGGACGGCAATCAGGCGCTCATTGAGCCCATGGTGGTGGAAGAGAAGATCGAGATGTTCAATCTGCTGGTGAAGCTGGGCTTTAAGGAGATCGAAATCGGTTTTCCCGCGGCTTCCCAGATCGAGTATGATTTCTTGCGGCAGTTGGTGGACCGGGGGCTGATTCCTGACGACGTGCTGGTGCAGGTGCTGGTGCAGTGCAGGGAGCATCTGATTGACCGGACCTTTGAGTCCCTTCAGGGGATCAGGAGGGCGGTGGTCCATATTTACAATTCTACTTCCGTTCTTCAGCGGGATGTGGTTTTCGGAATGGACCGGGAACACATCAAACAGATCGCCGTAGACGGGGCCAGGATGGTGAAGGAGCGCGCAGCCTCCTTTGACGGGGAGATCGTACTGGAATATTCTCCGGAAAGTTTTACGGGAACGGAGCTGGATTATGCATTGGAAATCTGTACGGCAGTCCAGGAGGCGTGGGGGCCCACGAAGGAGCGACCGATGATCGTTAATCTTCCGGCCACGGTGGAGATGACGACGCCCAATGTCTATGCGGATCAGATTGAGTGGATGCATACTCATTTCAAAAACAGAGAGTCTATTATCTTAAGCGTACATCCCCACAATGACCGGGGAACCGGTGTGGCCGCCACCGAGCTGGCGCTTTTAGCCGGAGCGGACCGGGTGGAAGGGACGCTTTTCGGGAACGGCGAGCGGACCGGGAACGTGGATGTTTTAACCGTTGCCTACAATATGTTCAGCCAGGGGATCAATCCGAGACTGAATATTGAGAATATCAGAGAGATCGCAGACGTTTACGAGCGCTGTACCAAAATGGACATTGATCCCAGGCATCCTTACGCCGGGAAGCTGGTGTTTACTGCCTTCTCCGGTTCTCATCAGGATGCCATCAACAAGGGCGTGAAGGCACTTAAGGCCAGGAACAATCCTTACTGGAAAGTTCCTTACCTGCCGGT
>CATJIW010000108.1 GCA_949740745.1 uncultured Lachnospiraceae bacterium
AGGACGGGCCCATGTGAAGCATACGGAGGGCGGCGACTTCAGGCAGGCCACTTACCGGGCCGTGCGCCAGGGGCTTATGGGTGCGGAATCGGCGCTTTTGGAGCCGGTCTATGACTATCGGCTGGAGGTGCCGGCGGAATCGGTGGGACGAGCTCTGAGTGACCTGCAGCGGATGCACGGAAGCTTTTCTGCGCCGGAGCAGTCGGGAGATACGGCCGTGCTTTCGGGCCGTGCGCCGGTGGCTTCCATGCGGGGCTATCAGTCGGAGGTCCTTTCTTATACCAGGGGGCGGGGACGCCTTCTCTGCAGCCTTTCAGGTTATGAGCCCTGCCACAATGAGGAAGAGGTTCTCAGGACGTCCGCCTACGACCCGGAGACGGATGCGGCGAATCCGGCAGGCTCCGTGTTTTGCGCCCACGGGGCAGGCTTTGTGGTTCCCTGGAATGAGGTGCCGGCATACATGCATCTGGAAGCTGCCTTAAAAAAGGATGCGGGAGAGCCTTCCGGCCGGCCGGAGGCCGTACTTTCTGC
Organism: uncultured Lachnospiraceae bacterium; assembly: GCA_949740745.1. GTDB lineage: Bacteria > Bacillota > Clostridia > Lachnospirales > Lachnospiraceae > Lientehia. Next base: position 532 of record CATJIW010000108.1, read on the forward strand.
CGGGACGGGAGAGGGCAGGCCGTCCGGGGATTATCGTTCCATAGAAGCCAATGACAGGGAGCTGGAGGCGATTTTTGCCCGCACCTACGGGAAGAGAGACGGAACAAAAGACGGGAAAAGGGCGGAACGGAGGCCGAGCGGCTTCGGGGGAACGGTTCACGTGTCCCGTTCGGAGACTTCCGGCCGTAGTTTTCGGATATCCGCAGCTTCCGGGCGCCAGGACGGGAAGGAATATCTTCTGGTGGACGGCTACAACATTATATTTGCCTGGGAGGAGCTTACGGAGCTGGCAGGGCGGAACGTGGGGGCCGCCAGAGACCGGCTCATGGACATTCTCTCCAATTACCAGGGCTATAAGGGCTGTACGGTGATCCTGGTCTTTGATGCCTACAAGGTGGAAGGGAATACGGGGGAAATCTTCAAGTATCATAATATCCACGTGGTGTTTACGAAGGAAGCGGAGACGGCGGATCAGTACATTGAGAAGACGGTCCACGAGATCGGCAGGAGATACCGGGTGACTGTCGCCACCTCCGATGCCCTGGAGCAGGTGATCATTATGGGCCAGGGGGCCCGCCGGATGTCGGCCCTGGGGTTAAAGGAAGAGATCGAGGCGGCCGACATCGAGATCCGGGAGCTTTGCGCAGAGCAGCCGGCAGGAGGAAGGAATTACCTCTTTGACCAGCTTTCGGGGGATATGGCGGATTATATGGAGGAGGTGCGGCTGGGAAGGCGGCAGATGGATGCAGGCCGGGCGCCGGACCAAAAGAGAGAGGATAGGGCGGGCCGGAAACCGGAGGCAGGGAAGAGGGCAGACCGGAAGTCCGGAGCCGGAGGAAAAGGCGCCGGATCGACATTGCCGGGAGGCGTCCATGGAACGAAGGCTTAGCTACCGGGTAGAGGAAGGGGAGGCAGGGCTTCGGATCGAGCAGTACCTGAGACGGAGGGGATATTCGAGGGGATGCCTCGCCCATTTGAAGGGAAGGCCGGACGGGGCGGTGGTGGGCGGACGGCCCCGCTATCTCAATGAGCGGCTTTTGGCGGGGGACGAGCTTGTGGTCCGCATCTGCGAGACAGAAAGCTCGGAGCGGATTGTTCCCGTGAAGCTTCCGCTGGATATTGTCTATGAGGACGAGGACCTTCTGGTGGTCAGCAAGGCCGCCGGGATGCCTACCCATCCGTCCATGAAGAATTATGACAATTCTCTGGCCAACGCCCTGGCCTGGTATTTTAAAGAACAGGGAAAGCCCTTTGTTTTCCGTTGTACCAACCGGCTGGACCGGGATACGTCGGGCCTTACGGTGGTGGCGAAGCATATGTTAAGCTCCTGCGTGCTGGCGGGAATGTCGGTGCGGAAGGAAGTGGAGCGGGAGTACCGGGCCATTGTGCGGGGATCCGTGGAGCCTCCCTCCGGCACCGTTTCGGCGCCCCTTGGAAGAAAGCCGGGATCCGTCATTGAGCGGCAGGTGGATTTTGCAGCCGGGGAGCGGGCGGTGACCCATTACCGGGTGCTTGCGGAAGGGAACGGCCACAGCCTGGTCGGCCTTTGGCTGGAGACGGGGCGGACCCATCAGATCCGGATTCACATGAAGCACCTGGGGTATCCTCTGATCGGGGATTATCTTTATAATCCGGACCTGGAGTGGATCGGGCGGCAGGCTCTCCATTCTTACCGGCTTGCCTTCCTCCATCCGGTGACAGGGGAGCGCATGGAGTTTACGGCGCCCCTGCCGGAGGACATGGAACGGGTCCTGAGAGGACAGGCAGAGATCCGTGATATAAACAGGAGTTTGTGAAACTTTAAAATATGCCGGATGTTCTGACAATATTTCCGGGAAAAGCCCTCTGCGCCGTGGAAGCAAGACCAGGGAAGGCAGGAGGGACTCTTTCCCGAGTGGCTTCTGCGGTTTTGGGCTTGCCGGAACGTCTGGCGCAGCAGGCTTTGAACGGACATGTTGGCAGGATATTCCTTCAGCTTCACGTTTGCAGATGCCTGGCGGCATAAGGGGGAAAGGGAGCATTGAATGATACGTTTTTGTTTGTTATGGATCTGATGGGGACGGCCGCCTTTGCGTTTTCGGGGGCGATGCTGGCCATTAAGAAACGGATGGACGTGTTCGGGGTGAGCATTCTTGCCCTTACCACGGCGGTGGGCGGAGGAGTGATCCGGGATCTGATCATCGGGCAGATTCCGCCTCTCACCTTCCGGAATCCGGTCTACGCCCTGACGGCGGTGGGCACGGCCAATGCAGTTTTCTGGACGCTTTATCTGGTGCGGAGGAAGCGGGAGAAGCCGCGCATTCCGGCGGCTTATTATGAGAAGCTTCTGTTCTGGCTGGACACTCTGGGCCTGGCGGCCTTCACGGTGGAGGGGACCATGGCCGGGGCCGGGCACGGCTGGTTCCTGATGATTTTCGTGGGCGTGCTTACGGGGGTCGGGGGCGGCGTCCTGCGGGACATGATGGCGGGGGAGACTCCCTCGATTTTCGTGAAGCGGGTCTATGCCTGCGCCTGTCTGGCGGGGGCGGCGGCGGTGGTCATCCTTAGGAAATGGGTCGGAAGGGAAGCCGCCATGATGGCAGGCTTTGTGCTGATCCTGATCATCCGTTTTCTGGCGGCTCATTTCCGGTGGGACCTGCCAAGGATTTCATAAATATAAGGGAAAAATAATAAGGGGGATTTTTTATGAGTGAAAAGAAACATGTCAACGGAGGGTTTTCAAGTTCCTTTGGCTTTGTACTGGCCTGTGTGGGCTCGGCGGTGGGCCTGGGAAATATCTGGATGTTCCCGTACCGCCTGGGGCAGTACGGCGGCGCGGCCTTTCTGATTCCGTACTTTCTGTTTATCGCTTTATTCGGCTATGTGGGCCTTTCTGCGGAGTTCGGCCTGGGAAGGCTGGCCGGGACGGGGACTCTGGGAGCGTACAAGTACTGCTTTGAATGGAAGGGAAAGGGGCGGTTCGGGCAGGTACTGGCCTGGATTCCCCTGCTTGGCTCTCTGGGGATCGCCATCGGCTATTCCATCATCATCGGCTGGGTGGTCCGCTCTCTTGGGGGCTCTCTGTCGGGGGTTATTCTGACGGCGGATTCGGCCGCTTATTTTGCGGAGGCCACGGGCCATTTGGGAAGCGTGCCCTGGCATGTGCTGGTGGTGGCGGCTGCCGTGGTGATCCTCCTTTGCAACGCTGCTTCCGGGATCGAGAAGGCCAACAAGATTCTGATGCCGGTGTTTTTCCTGCTGTTTATCGTTCTTGCGGTCCGGGTGATGTTCCTTCCCGGAGCCTTTGCCGGTTATGAGTTTTTGTTTATTCCCAAATGGGAATATCTGCTTCGGGCGGACACCTGGGTCATGGCCATGGGGCAGGCCTTTTTCTCCCTGTCCATTACCGGTTCGGGAATGATTGTCTACGGTTCTTATCTAAATAAGAAGGAGAACATTCCCCAGGCGTCGGTGCAGACGGCGTTCTTTGATACGGCGGCGGCCCTTTTGGCGGCCCTGGCCATTATGCCGGCGGTTTTTGCCTTCGGCATTGCGCCTGACAGGGGGCCGTCCCTTATGTTCGTCACTCTGCCGAATGTGTTCCGGCAGATGCCCATGGGAAGGCTGTTTGCGTCGATCTTTTTCCTGTCGGTGGCTTTTGCGGGGATCACCTCGCTTATGAATATGTTTGAGGCGGTGATCGAGAGCTGGCAGAACCGGTTTGGCCTCGGCAGGCGTCTCTCGGTGCTGATCTGCGGCGCCGCGGTCCTTGGCGTCGGGCTGTTTTTGGAGCATGGGGACGTGGTGGGACACTGGATGGATTTTGTCACCATCGTCATCGTGCCCATCGGCGCAGTCCTGGGGGCGGTTTCTATCTATTATGTCCTTGGCTACCAGAATATCCGGGAGGAGCTGGAGGAAGGGCGGAAAAAGCCCCTTCCCCCTGTATTCGGCTTCCTGGCCAAATATATTTACGTCCCTCTTACGATCCTCGTGCTGATTCTGGGCTTTTTGTACAACGGAATCGGCTAGAAGGGCTCTTCAGATGGATTTCGTGCCTGCGGCACACCGATCAGGTCAATATGGGAGCCCCGGACCTTTTCCGGACAGACGTGTCTGTCCGGCGAAGGTCCGGGGTGTTTCTATGGGCGGACTTTTCCTTTATTCTTGACCTTTTCCGGCGCTTTGTGTTAGTATAATAGGCGATTATAATCTGGAGGGACAAGAAAATGGTTTTTGGCGTATTGAAGGATATCAAGAACGGGGAATACCGGGTAATTGCAACGCCTTCGGAGATCGCCTCCATTGTGGCCGACGGCCATGAGGCGCTGGTCCAGAAGGGAGCCGGGGAGAAGGCGGGCTTTGAGGACGCCGAGTATGAAAGGGCCGGGGCCAGGCTGGTGGAGACGGCGGAGGAAATGTATGAGCGGTGCGATTTCCTTGCCAAGGTCAAGGAATTTGAACCCTGTGAGTTTCCTCTCCTCAGGGAAGGGCAGATCGTGTTTACCTGCATTCATCCGGCGGCCCATCCGGAAGAGGTGCAGGCCCTTCTTGACAGGAAGGTGATCGCCTTTACGGCGGAGGATTCTCACCGCTATGGGTCGCCCAACTGCGAGGCGGCCGGCAAGCAGGGGGCGCTCATGGGCCTTTATGCCATGCTTTCCATCAACGGCGGAAAGGGCAAGTTTGTGAACGGCCTGGGCGGAGCCCCCGGCATGAAGGTGCTGATTCTCGGCGGCGGGGTCGTGGGACAGGCTGCCCTGTCGGTGCTCCACGCCCTTGGGGCCTGGGTGACGGTCATGGATATCAACATCGGGACGCTGCGGTCTCTGAGCCGCCAGTACAAGGAACAGGTCAACACTATGATTTCCACCAGGGAGAATATCGCGGCCCTCCTGCCGGAGACGGACATGGTTTTAAACTGCGTGAAATGGCCCAAGGACCGGACGGACCATCTCATTGACCGGGCGATGGTGCGGACCATGGGCAAGGGCTCCGTGATCGTGGATATCAGCAATGACGTGGGAGTCATCGAGACCTTCCACGAGACGACCCACGAAAATCCCTGCTATATTGAGGAGGGCGTGGTCCATTACTGCGTCAGCAATATTCCGGGGGCCATTGCCAATTCTACGTCGGTGGCCTATGCGGCCTCTGTGCTTCCTCATTTCCGGAGCATTATGAACCTGGGAGTGGCCGAAGCCTGTGTGAGAGACGGCTTCCTCCGGAGAAGCCTTACCGCTTACAAGGGGTATCTGACCCATGAGGAGACCAGCGCTCTTCAGGGCCGGCCCTGGATTCGGCCGGAGGAAATTCTGGGAATTGCCGGGAGGAATCCGGATCCGGCTCCGCCTGCAACCGTGTCCCGCTCGGAAAATTTCATTTCCGCAGAGGAGGTCACGGTTTAAGGATAGATCAAAATTACGTTAGGAGGAACGAGTATGGAAGAACTGATCAACATGGGCTTTATCTCAATCATTCCCCCGATTCTGGCGATCGTGCTGTCCTTTGTGACAAAGAACACGATCGTGTCGCTGGCGATCGCCTGTATTACGGGGACGCTTCTGGCAGGCCAGGGGCTTCTGGGATTCCCGACGCTTCTCAAAGAAAGCCTGGGAACCACCAGCTTTTCCTGGGTCATGCTGCTAAACACCTTTATCGGGATCCTGGTGGCCTATTTCCAGAAGACGGGCGCCATCCAGGGCTTTTCCCAGTGGGTCCACGACCGGCGTTTGAGCCGGCGGAGCGCCCAGCTTATGGCCTGGGTGCTGGGAATGTTCGTATATTTCAGCGATTCCTTCAGCCCCCTGTTCGTGGGCTGTACCATGCGCAGCATCACGGACAAAGCGCGGATTTCCAGGGAAAAGCTGGCCTATATTGCCGATTCGACTTCGGCGCCCGTGAGCGTCCTGGTGCCCATTACCGGGTGGGCCGCATATCTCAGCGGCCTGGCCGTGGGCGTCGGATGTATTGCGACGGAGGCCGACGGGGCGGCCCTCTTTATGCGGGCGATCCCCTTTAACTTCTATGCGCTGATCGCCGTGGTTTTTGTAGGGCTGATCGGTTCCGGGATCATTAAGGATTTCGGCCCCATGAAGAAGGCGGAGAAACGGGCCATGGAGGAAGGAAAGGTCCTGGCCGACGGCGCAGCGCCTCTCACCGGCAAGGAGCTTACGGACATGGAGCCCTATCCCGGCTTTAAGCCCAGGGTGTTTTTGAACTTTGTCCTGCCGGTCCTGATGATCATCACCACGGCCCTCGGCACTTACATTGCCTTCAAGTCGGCCAAAACCATGGAGGCCTTCCTGTTCGTGGGCATTTTCATGATGATCAGCATGATGATCCAGGGCATCCCGTTCAAAGAGGTTATGAATACCATGATGGACGGCATCAAGGGTGCCCTCCCGGCCATTGTCCTTCTGGCTCTGGCTTATTCGGTCAATGCCCTGAGCAAGCAGATGGGAACGGCCAACTATATTATCTCCCTCTGCGAGGGCTTCCTGACGCCCCACGTGCTTCCGGCCCTGATCTTTATCGTCTCGGCGGTCATGGCCTTTGCCACGGGCTCCTCCTGGGGAACCTTTGCCATCTGCATGCCCATCGCCCTGCCCCTGGCCTTCAGCATTACCGGCGGGGAGTTGAGTGTCATCGTGGTGGCGGTGTTTGCGGCCGTAGCCGGCGGCGGCGTGTTCGGCGATCACTGCTCGCCCCTTTCCGACACGACAATCCTTTCTTCCATGGGTTCGGCTTCGGATCATCTGGATCATGTGAAGACTCAGCTTCCCTACGCCCTGATCTGCGGCGGGCTGGCGACGGCCGGCTATCTGATCGTGGGATTTGCGGCGGCGTAGAGTGATAACACATAAGCTTGAAAAATATTCTGTAATCAGAGGGAAAAAGGAGCGGCCCGTCAAGTGGGGCTGCTCCTTTTTTCCATAATTATTATACCATGAAAACGGATTCTATTCAAGACTGGTAAGAGGGGGCGGCCGGTGCTATAATCGTCTTCCAGGCATTTGGGAGAAGGGAGGAACGGCGGTTGAACAGAGATTGGATGGTTTTGCTGGAAAAACAGGCCGGGCTGGATGAGGTCCTTGAGACGAACCGGGCCGCAGAGCAGTACGGGCTGGTTTTGACGAGGGAAGAGGCGGAGCTGATCCTTGCGGAACGGACAAGGGCTCTCAGGGAGCAGAAACGGGTGGAGTTCGGAGAAGGGATTGTGCCGAAAATCATTTATGAGTTCTGCGATTCGGATTTTATCGACCGGGACAATTATGCGGACACGGTCATCCGCCTGCAGGAGATCTTTTATCTGTACAAGAACGAGATGCAGGATGAGATCAGTGACGAAGAGCTTCTGCATTTTATGCGGGAGCAGTTCGAGGAAATCTGCTTTGGAGATCTGGATTATCTGGAGGGTACCTGCCTGAACATTTTCGCCCAGGCGGTCCGGGCAGGCTACCGGGGCTATCTGGCGTCGGAGGGCCGTGGGGAGTATGGGGAATTTGACGAGGTGAAACGGTGGGATCCGGAATTATATCTGGAGGCGCTCAGGGAGCTTTGATGGAGGTGACGGGGAAATGGACTGTAAAATAAGCTATGAGATGGAAGAACTGGTTCCCATCGTGGGAAAACTGGCGAGAGAGTATACCGGAGGAGAAAGCACCTCCGTGACTTATGAAAAGGCGGAACAGCTCATGGGGGCCGTTTTGTACTGCATCCGGGAGGGGGAAGGCGCAGGAGAGGAGGAAAGGGCTCTGGCCGGCAGGAGATCTGCGGGGCAGGCCTATGAAACGGGGCTTTCCTGCGTGAAGGAGAAGGTGCGGGCAGCCCTTGAACTGTACCATGAGATTCTGCCGGAGTTTGACGCATACGGAAACCGCTGCCTGGAGGATGTTATTTTAAAGGGAATGCCGGAGTTTTTCAAATGGTATGACGTAAAATTTGAACCGCAGAATACCCTGCTGACGCTGGATTATCCGGTGCTCAAAGACCTTTCCGGGGATGCGGGAGTTGACCGGATCTTCGGCTTCCTGGAATGTATCCGGCTGGAACAGAGATTTCTAAGGAGGTTTCCGAAAGAATATGTGAGAAAGGCCCTGAAGGAATATGGCGGCGGCCATGGGGATGAGGCGGAGAATCTCTGCGGGATCGTCCTGGAGGCTGCCGTTAAAGGGCTTCTGGGAGAAGGCTCCCAGGCTGCATACCTGGCCGATTCTGTGGGGGAGGCGGCGCTTCGGCTGAAATATGCAAACTTGCGCAGATAATGGTTGACATTCTGCCGCCCAGCGGGTAAAATAATCTTCGTATGATTGGAGAGTTATCGAAGTGGTCATAACGAGCCGCACTCGAAATGCGGTTGTCCTTTACTGGGCACGTGGGTTCGAATCCCACACTCTCCGTATAAATAAAAATCCCGGAAACGCTGGAATGTCAGGAAGATCCTCGTGTTTCTGGGATTTTTGATATATGTGTATGATGTATGTATATTTGTCGGATGAAAAAGCCTCTTTAGCTCTTTGCCAAAACCGGTTTTACAAAGGGATGTATGGATAAGGCAGCGGAGACAGGCAATGTAGCGCTGGCTGAATATCTGAGATAGTGAAGGTATAATCGTTATCAACGTATGGAATTACTAAAATGAGTTTTATTGAATCGTATCAGATAGCAGACGAGTCTGTGTCACACAACTTGTTTACGGTTTTTTTGATACGGATTTAAGAACGGAGGGAGAATTTATTATGCTGGTGCCGGTATTGCTGTTTGTTGCCGGGTTGTTTTTGCTGATCAGGGGCGGCGGCTGGTTTGTGGACGGGGCCGTGGGGATCGCCCGCCGGTTTGGGCTGCCGGAGCTTTTGATCGGTGCGACGGTGGTGTCCATCGGGACGACGCTTCCGGAAGTGATGGTGTCTGCCGCTTCGGCGGTGGGCGGCCATGGGGAGATCGCGTACGGCAACGCCATCGGTTCCATTATTTGTAATACGGCCCTGATCTCGGCCCTGACCATTGCCATACGGCCGTCAAAGGCGGAACGGAAGACTCTTCGGACGCCGGTTGTTTTTTTCTTTGCCGCAGCTGTTTTTTATGCGCTGACTGCTTATATTGCCGGACGTTTCAGCCGTTTGGACGGCGTTTTGCTGCTGTTGATCTTTTCAGCCTATATGGGAGTCACGTTTATGCAGGTCTGGAAGGAGGGCAGGCAGGCGAAGAGAGAAGGATCACCGGCGCAAAAGGCTGTCCGTTCTGAAAATACGGCAGAGCTGTCTGAAGCCGCCGGCCGGGAAGCAGATACGGCCGAGGAGGAAAAAGCGGGGGAGCGTCCTATAAGAAAAGATATTCTCCTCCTGGCTGTGGGGGCGGTCCTCGTTGCGGCAGGGGCGAAGCTTCTGGTGGATAACGGAACCTTGATCGCTCAGGCTCTCGGCGTGCCGGAATCGGTGATCGCACTGACCTTTGTGGCGCTTGGAACTTCGCTGCCGGAGCTTACGACAGCCATTACCTCCCTGGTCAAAGGCCACGGCGCTTTGTCCCTTGGAAATGTCATCGGAGCCAATCTTTTTAATCTGGTGCTGGTAAGTGGCTTTTCCATCACGCTGGCGCCCTTTGATATCCCGCAAAATGCCGTGATCGCCGGGCACAATGCGTCACTGGTGCTGGATATTCCGGTTATGCTGGCGGTTATGCTGATCCTGACGGTGCCGGCCCTTGTGAAGGAACGTCTGACCAGGGGGCAGGGGATCCTGCTCCTTCTGATATACGGAGCCTTCTGCTGGTTTCAGTTTATGCTTTGAACTTATGCGTTATTATAGGAAAAGAAAATCCTCCCTGCGGATAACGGAGGATTTTCTTTTTCCGGACGTTCGCTGTGGAGTACGGGATTATTTGGAGTTCCCCGGATTATTTGGAAACTTTTGCCTTTTCGGCGTATTCCGTATTGACCAGGTCGGCGTAGGGAACCTTTTCGGAAAGCTCCCCGGCTTCTGTCAGGATATTCTGCAGAAGGTCAAAGCTTTCTTCGGAAAAGACCAGATCCTCCTTCCAGGTATCCTGGGAGAGGTAGCGCTCCACGATGGCGGCGATGGTGCTTTCTTCCGTTTCCTCAAACTGAGGCTTTATAACGGCAGCGATCTCTTCGGCCGTGTGGCTGTTCACGTAATCTAAGCCTTTCTGTATGGCGTTGGTGAAGCCCTGGATTACGTCGGCGTGCTCGTCATAATAGCTTTTCTTTGCGCAGTAAGCCGTGTAAGGCACGTAGCCGGAATCCACGCCTAAAGAGGCGACCACGCTGCCGGAGCCTTCCAGCTCGATCTTTGTGGCGAAGGGCTCGAATTCCACCGTATAGTCGGCGTCGCCCTCCATAAAGGCGGCGGCCGTCAGGCCGAAATCAATGCTCTGATCAATAGAAAGCTCCGTTTTCGGGTCGATGCCGTTCTGCTTTAAAATGTATTCGAAGACCATCTGAGGCATACCGCCAGTCTGCCCCAGCATGATGAACATTTTTTCCACACTCGTCAATTTCTCCCTGGAAGCCACGATTCTGTATGGATAATGGTAAATTCCTGTCTTTTCCACCAGCCCCAGGTCAAGCAAATGCTCCATGTAGGTGGTAAACTTCTTCTTGTGCATAGGATAACCCATATCTTTCAGGCTCTC
>CATJIW010000109.1 GCA_949740745.1 uncultured Lachnospiraceae bacterium
GGATCGGGAGGATCCCCACAGGCGCCTGTTGCATGTAAAATTAGATTTTTGTGCAGCAAATCTATTTTTTTTGATCCATGGCCGCTTTTTTCACTTCGGCAAAATTCAGGATCACATCTACGGCCCCGTCAAAGCCGACGGCGCTCCGATTGATGCACAGATCATAGCTTTTCGCATTGCCCCATTTTTTATTTGCATAATAATTATAATAGGAAGCGCGTTTTTTGTCCGTCTTGGTGATGAAATCTTTGATTTTCGACGGTTCGATGTGATAATGCTCTTTCAGGTATTCTACCTTGTCATCATAGGCGGCCGTCGTGAAGACCGACAGCATATTCGGATAGTCGGCCAGTGCATAATCGGCGCACCGGCCTACGATCACGCAGGACTCCTGTTCCGCCAGCTTCTTTATGGTGTCAAACTGGGCAAGAAATACCTTCTGGTTCAGGGGCATATCCAAAAATCCGGACGGATTATAGCTCATGGAATAGGTATCCATCACCAGGGAATATAAAAAACTGTTGGTGGGCTTTTCATCATGATGCTCAAAGATTTCTTTGCAAAGTCCGCTGTTCTTTGCGGAAAGGGTAAGCAGTTCCTTGTCGTAGCATTTGATGCCAAGCCGTTTGGCCAGCTTCTGGCCGATAAATCTTCCTCCGCTCCCGCACTCTCTTCCTATCGTAATAACCAGATTTCCGTTCATAAAAGATCAGCTCCTCTCCTGTTTCACTTGTTCCGATGATTTTATTATACTCTATTTTTTTCAAAAAGTATACCCGTTTATATGCGCAGCCGGGTCAGCAGCCTTTCGAAATAATCAGGAAGAGGCGCTTCAAATTCCAGATAGTTTCCGCTTCTGGGATGGACAAATCCCAAAACCTTTGCATGGAGCGTCTGCCCTTCCAGAGAAAACGGCGGTTTGGCAGGGCCGTATACGGTATCTCCCAGAAGGGGATGCCGGACGGACGCCATATGGACGCGGATCTGATGGGTACGGCCGGTTTCCAGCCGGCATTCCACATACGTGAACTTTTTCAAAGGCTCCAGGATATGGTAATGGGTGACGGCCGGCTTGCCGTTTTTGTGGTTTACGGCCATTTTCATACGGTCGGAAGGATTTCTTCCGATGGGGGCGTCAACAGTCCCGTCGGAGGAAAGCATTCCGTGAACGAGGGCATGGTACCGCCTGGTAATGGAATGTGCGCTCAGCTGTCCGGCGATCGCCCTGTGGGAAGCGTCGTTTTTACAGACAAGAAGAAGGCCCGTGGTATCCCGGTCGATCCGGTGGACGATGCCGGGCCGCAGGATTCCGTTGATGCCGGAAAGCTTTCCTTTGCAGTGATAAAGAAGGCCGTTGACAAGGGTATGGCTTTCGTGTCCGGCCGCCGGGTGGACGACCATTCCCTTGGGCTTGTTGACGACCAGAAGGTCTTCGTCTTCATAGAGGATATCCAGTTCCATGGGCTCCGCCTCTACGGATAAGGCTTTTGGTTCCGGAACGGATACGACGACGGTATTTCCTGTCTGGAGCCTGTAATTGCTTTTTACAGGGCTGTGCTCCACAAGTACCTGACCTTCTTCGATGAGGCGCTGTAAATAGCTCCTGGAGGGCAGCTCCGGTTTTTCGGAAAGGAATCTGTCCAGCCTGGCGCCGGCTTCCTGTTCGGAAACCTGATAAGAAAAGACAGTCATGGCTCTGGGTCTTCCTCCTTTTTCTTTTTTTTCAGGAAAGGCGGAAGAAAGACATCCAGATCCTCTTCTTTATAGTAAAAAAGGAAGAGGATAAGGAACAGGATTCCGGAAACGACCACGTAACAGTCGGCCACGTTAAAAATAGGAAAATTAATCAGACAGAATGAAAAAAAGTCCACCACATATCCATGAAAAAGACGGTCGATAAGATTGCCGGCAGCTCCGGCCGAAAGACCGGCCAGGACCATGCGGAGAAGCCGGTATCGTCTGGTCAGAGGGGCTTTTATAAAGGCGTAAATGATCAGGGCCAGGATAAAGAAGGTCCCGGCCAGAAACAGCCATCTTCCTCCGGCCAAAAGCCCCCAGGCCATGCCGGAATTTTCCAGGTAGGAAAGCTCGAACACGCCTTTGATCAGAGGGATGTCCGGCTGCCCCTTCAGATGGGTGACTGCCAGATGCTTGCTCCACTGGTCAAGGAGCACAAGAAGAAAGGAAACGATAAGGTATCCTGCCAGTACGGCCGCTTTTTTGTTTTTCTGAATCCCGTTTTCCATAAAACTCCTTTTTCTTATTCCGGATGTTTTTCTGAAGCTTCCCTTTTTTCCGGAGCCTCTTTTATTTCTGAAGCTTCTCTTCCGCTCTCTTCCGTCAACAGATAAGAAAGCGCTTCCCTCATCTCCTGAGCCGTGACGGACCGGTCGATACAGGCTCTGCCGATTCCTTCCAGGAGGATGAAGGTGATCACGCCGGAATCCATTTTTTTGTCATGCCTTGCCGCTTCCAGGATCTGTTCCGTAGACAGGCCGGAAATCCTCGTGGGCAGGCCGAAATAAAGGAGCAGCTCTTCCAGCCGGTACAGCTCTTCCTGCAGAAGCTTCCCCCGTTTTACGGAAAGCCATGCGGTAGCCGTACAGCCGGCGCCCACGCAGGCGCCGTGGCTCATGGTAAAATGCAGCTCCTTTTCGATGGCATGGCCCAGGGTGTGGCCGAAGTTCAGGACGGCGCGGACACCCTGTTCCGAAGGATCCTCTTCCACCACGGCCCGCTTGATCAGGCAGCTTCCCTTTACCATTTCCATAAGAGCGTCCTTTTCGCGGAGCCTCAGGGCCTCCCGGCGGCCGGAAAGCCATTGATAATAATCGGCGGAACGGATACAGCCGTGCTTGATAACCTCTCCCATTCCGGAAGAAAACTGTCCGTCAGAAAGGCTTTTTAAAACGGATACGTTGATATAGACCAGCGCCGGCATATAGAATGCCCCCACCATATTTTTGTATGCGTCGAAATCCACTCCCGTTTTGCCTCCGATGCTGGAATCCACCTGGGAAAGCAGGGTGGTCGGTATCTGTACGAACCGGATTCCTCGAAGATACGTGGCGGCTGCAAAGCCGGTCAGATCCCCCGTTACGCCGCCTCCAAGGGCAAACAGGACGTCTTTTCGGTCAAAGGAATGCCGGATCAGGAATTCATAAAGCTTTTTTACGGTGTCCAGCGTCTTATGCTCCTCTCCGGCCGGAAAGGTGAAGGAAACGACCGTATCAGAACATGCTTCGAGAGCCTGCCTGACCTGGCTTAAATAAAGTCCGGCGACGTTGCTGTCGGTGACAATGCAGATCCGCCTCCCGGAAAGGGAAAGCGGCTCAAGGGCCTCCTCAAGGGCCTCGAAAGAATCGGTAAGCCAGATGGGATAGGCCGGTTTTTGCTCTTTGTGGACCATAATGGTTTCAGGGGACATGACATGCTGCTCCTTAACTGTATTTTCTGATCTTTATAAGCAGGCGTCCTTTTTTAGTAGAAGAAACGACGCCGTCAAATATAAATTTTCCAAATCCCCGCACGGAAATAAGGTCTCCCTTTTTGGGTTCCGCCAGATGGGAGGTACAGAGCCTTCCGTTCAGGAACACCCGCTCTCCGTCCAGGACGGAAACAGAGGAGGAACGGGAGCTTTTCATAAAAAAGGCCAGAAGGGAATCCATCCGCAGGGAAGCCAGGGTTCCTGTCATTTCCGTAAAGGTCAGACTGCCTTCCAGGTCTGCAAATTCTGCAGGAACGCAGGATACCGGATTCCGTTTTACCGAGGTCAGGTTTTCCATCAGAAAATCCGCCATGGCCGTCATGCACAGGAGGTAAGCCTGTCTGTCTTCCACAAGAAGATCTCCGATCTTTCCCCGCTCGATGCCGAGGTTCAATACGGCCCCCAGATAATCCCTGTGGGTACAGGGGACCGAAAATTTCCCTGCCGAGGAGCGGATCCGCAGAGGACAAAAGGGAAGCTTCTCTCTGGGAGGGTGAGCTTTTTCATATGCAGGAAGAAAGCAAACAATCTTCCGCTCTGCCCCCTCGTACCCGCCGTCCAGGACGGTACGGACATGAGAAAATGCCGACAGGTTTGACAGAAAAACTGTTTGCTCATTTAAATTCAGAAAATCCGTATATACCGGAATATCCCGGCTGTAGCAGGCATCGGCCAGATCCTGCAGATGATGGAAGAATAACTGCTCTTCTTTATCCATAGGTTATACTCCGCCGCCTCAATAGCCGGAGGAAGAACTGCTTCCCATCAGATCCTCGAAATCTCCGGACAGCTCCACCGACTGAGGCGTTGCAATAAAAATAAAGTTGGAGATCTTCTGCAGATTGCCGTTCATGGAATAACAGGCGCCGGAAGTAAAATCAATGATCTTCTGGGCGATCTCCGTGGGAATGCCTTCCATATTGATTACGACGGCCCTTCCGCTCATCAGGGTATCCACAATCTCCCTGGCGTCGCCGATGCTGCCTGGCTTCACCATGCAGACCTCCATCCCGCCTCTGGTTGCGGCCCGCAGCGGAACGACGTTAGACGCCGTGCGGGGCCTTGCTCTCGGAACCGGTTCCGGATCGTCAGGAACGGCTGCTTTTTTATTCCGCCTGAAAACGCTTTTCTGCGGCTGGTCATCGTAATCGTCATCCTCGTCGTACATATCGTCTTCGTAATCGTAATCGTCGTCATCGTTTAATTTCATGGAGTCCAGAAATTTGTCAATAAACTTGCTCATGGAGTAAACCGCCTTTCCTGTTTATACTCATTATCATTATCAATGTTTTTGGGAATGATGTCAACCAATAATCGGATTTTTTTCAAAATTCACCGCAGGATCTCTCCTTCTCTGACCTCGGAGCCGTGGAGCGCAATATGGTCGTAAGCGCGGATGCTGTAATATACGTTTTTTTCTGCAATGCAGTATTCCTGGTTTTCATCGATCACGTTCACGTAACGGAAGGAGGCATAGCCGCGGTTTACGTTGTAAACTCCGGGCAGGCTTTGTTTTTCTGCCACGCGGAACCGTTCATTGGAGTCCGGCAGGATGATCATGTCTCCCTGGGAAAAATCCGAGGTGGAAACATAGCAATTGTCCGGAATGGGCTCTCCCGCCTCTTTTGCCGCCTTCTTTTCTCCTTCGCTTGTGACCCGCAGAATATGAGCCGTTACAAATTCGGTGGAAACCGAGCCGTCTTCTCTGTAGATTTCTTTATAGAAGCCTTCCGCCAGGCTGTCTCCTCCGGTGGTTAAATACCGGGCGGGAATGACAAAGGCATCCTGAGAAGTCAAAGCCGTTTTGGGGAGCTTCAGCCCTTCAGCCTGGGAGGTTTTTATTTCCAGCTCGATGTAGCGGTCACCTGCAAACTGGATCATGTATTTGTCCAGAGAAAGGATTCCGTAAGAGGCGCCGTCCGCGCCCTGGATCACAGAAAAATCCGCCTGGGCGTCCAGGCCCCTGTCCGTAAAATGAACGGTGAGGGAAGCCTTGCCGTTATATTGGGCCAGGTCTTCTTCTGAAAGGGGAATTGCGACCGACCAGGCATCTTCCGTAATGACCCGGTAGACAGGATCGCCGCTTTTTACCAGCATCCCTCTGGAATAGACGGTTTTGTTATAGTTTTCCTCTGTAAAAGCGTCTGCAGAAAGCTGTTCCGGCGTCAGTCCTTCCATGCCGTCAGAGGAATAAAAGATGAGACCGCTGAGCCTTGCCGGACATTTCTGAAACGAAACAGAGGCTTCCGAACCTGCCTGGCCGGAAAGCTCCGCCAGCGTATTGAGGTTCATGTATTCCATCAGCATGGAGGAAAGCGCTGCGTTCACGTCATATACTTCGGAAAAACGCCCGTCGGAATAAGAAGCGCTGAAGGAAGAAAGCTGTGCTTTTAATTCTTTCAGGTTCTCGTCGGAAAGCCGGCTCGTGCTGCCGGAGGAATTATTTAAATAATCTGTCAGTGCGCCGCTTTCATCTACCGTATAGATCAGATTTCCCACGGCGGCCTTCTGCCTTTCCCGGAGATAATAATTGACGTAGCCTGCATATTCGGAGGTGACGACGGTTTCGCTTCGCAGGGCAATGCCGGTATAATAAGAGGTATTTGCGAGGTCGCCTTCCAGGACCTCGTACATTTTCATTTTGGAGGTCAGCAGGTAACGCCCGGTGATGGCCGAAAGATATAGGAAAATAACAGCAAAAACGGCGATGCCGATATTAAATGATTTTGTTTTTTTATATCGGATAATTTTTTTTCGTTGTTTTGTCACGGAACCATCTCCCTTAACATAGAAGATTTTTCCATAATAATACGGAAAAATCCGAATACACTAAAGATAAGAAGGAGGGACATCATTATGAACTCAAAGCCATTGGATTATACGGCGCTCATCCTGGTGATCATCGGCGCTGTCAACTGGGCGCTGATCGGATTTTTCCGGTTCAATCTGGTTACTTTTCTTTTGGGAGATATGACGCTGCTTTCACGGATCGTTTATGGAGTGGTTGGTATCTGCGGCCTGTATCTCTTAAGCATGTTTGGCCGGGTGGGGACAGCCGGCCGGGAGTAAAGCGGTCGATTATATGACAAAAAAGTGCGGGACGTGGTTTCACGTCCCGAACCAATTTTATCCGTCATTATGTAAAAAGCGGTTATAATGATACGATTACCTTCGACTGTGCATGTTCCGGCAGATCCTGTGCATCCAGGGAAATACTCAGGATCAGAGTAACCCCATACTGCTGTCCGAGCTGTTCCAGCTCGATCAATTCGGAAGAAATGTCTTTTCCTTCCAGATGGGCAAGCTTCAGAAAGCTGTCTAAAAAGAGATATTCCAGATCGTAATCCTGCGAAATAATCCCGCACAAAAACCCGATAAAAGCATTATAGGAACGAATCGGATAATCATAGACGTTGATAAGGCGGACCTTGTTATCAAGCGCATGCATATGTTTTGTATTTTTATCCAGATATACGATGGAACCCTTACATTCTTTAACTGCCAAATTGGCCTTTTCAAGCAGAAACTTTGTTTTACCCTTCCCCATTTTTCCTGCTATGATCTGCACCATAATGCACTCCTCCTTTAGTCACTGGTTATAATTTTGTAAGCCGTATTCTAATTATAGTATAATTTACCGGAAAGTACAATCCTTATTTCTGAATTTTTGAAAGTAAAGCCGTCATATTTCCATAGAGATCGTTCCGGCCGTCTGCTTTTAGAACAACAGAGACATATTGATCTCCACGGGAGTCAGAAGAAGCCAAAGATAGACAATTACCGGCTTCCGGAGTCGTTCCCGTTTTTCCGCCGATGGGGGTCACGCCTTCCGGCGCCTGCGCTCTTCCGTTGAAATACCAGATGCCCCGTCCCCAGGTATTTTCCACCGGCGTCCCGTTGTTGTCGTAGCGGGCCGTGTATTCGGAGGCGCCGATGACCTCCAGGAATTTTTCATAATCCAAAAGCTGGTTGTAAATCAGATAAATGTCATAGGCCGTCGTATAGTGCTCCGGATCCGTCAGGCCATGGGCATTGACAAAATGGCTCCCCGTGGCGCCGATTGCTTTTGCCTCTTCGTTCATCAGAGCTGCGAAGGGCTCCTCTCCCCCTGCGACCAGCCAGGCGATGGCGTTGGCGGCGTCGTTGCCGGACGGCAGCATCAGTCCGTAAAGAAGCTGTTCCAGGCTTAAGGTGTCGCCGGGCCGCAGACCAGCCACGGAGGATTCCGGATCCAGGTTATTTAACATTTCTTCCGTTACCGTTATCGCTGCGGAAAGATCCCCGTGCTTTAAAGCCACGAGGAAGGTCATGCATTTGGTAACGCTGGCCGGATACAGCCGTAAATAGGCGTTATGGCTGTAAAGCGCCGTTCCTGTGGTACGATTGAACACGATGCCGGCGGATGCGGTGACGGCCGCATCCGGTTCGGATTCTTCGGCTACACACAGCCCTTCCCCAAAAAGAGAAGGACGTTCCGGCTCTGTCTGGTCTTTTAGACTGTTTAACCGGACCTGTTTTTCATAAATGGCCGGAAGAGCGCTGCGGCTGTTTTGTTCTGTTCCGAAGGGCCTTGCGAGCAGGATATATGCGCCCGCTCCGAAAGCGGCAAGCATAAGGGTCGCAATAAACGCCCGGAGAAACATCCTTGTCCGCCTGATCTGTCTGGCCGTTTTTTTTCTGGACATGGCTTGTAAACTCCTGTTACCTGTATTTTATTTAAAGGCTTCTCTCCACTCCATGTCGCCCCGCTCCAGAGCCTTCACCAGAAGTTCGGCGGAAGCAAGATTGGTGGCAAGGGGGATATTGTGCATGTCGCAGAGACGGGCTACGTTGAATACGTCCGGCTCGTGTGACTTTGGATGGAGCGGATCTCTGAGAAAAATCATCAGATCGATCTGGTTGCTTTCGATCTGCGCGGCAAGCTGCTGCTCTCCGCCCAGATGTCCGGCCAGAAATTTGTGTATCGACAGATTGGTCACCTCTTCAATCAGACGCCCCGTGGTTCCTGTCGCGTATAAGGTATGGCGGCATAAGATCCCCCGGTAAGCAATGGCAAAATTCTGCATCAGCTTTTTCTTTGCGTCATGGGCGATAAATCCCACATTCATAGTTTAAAACCCTCCTCTGTTAGTTTCATAATTTCGTTGCAGCCCCACATTTAATACCAACCCCATTCCGATAAAGATACTGAGCAGCGAGCTTAGTCCCGCACTGATAAAGGGAAGCGGGAGTCCCGTATTGGGCAAAAGTCCGGTTGCGACGCCAATGTTTACAAAAGATTGGAAGGCGATCAGCGCAGCGATGCCGCTGCAGATCAGACGTCCGGACAGATCCCTGGCCCGTACCGCCATATACAGGCATTCCGTCACCAGGATCAGGAGAAGCGCAATGACGATCACGCTTCCGATAAAGCCGAGCTCTTCGCCGATGACGGCGAAAATAAAGTCGCAGTCTTCCTCCGAGAGAAAATTTCCGTTTTTTACGGAGGCCAGCGTGGTATTGGCCAGCCCCTTCCCATGGAGCTGTCCCGATCCGATGGCCATGATGGAGTTCATCTGCTGCTGGGTATTGTCCATCGGATATTTGGCCGGATTGATCCAGGACATGATCCGGTTGACCTGATAAGGCTCCAAAAGCTTCTGTCCCTCCTGCTGGATCGCAAATATGAACCAGGCCCCGAAGGGAACCAGCAGCGCCAGAGCGCCTCCGATCCATTTGTAGCTGAGCTTCGCCACATAAAGCATGACCAGGAAGATTACCACCACCACCAGGGTCGTGGACAGGTTCGGCTGATCAAAAATCAGATAAGCCGGAATGGCAAAGAGCACCATGGCGCTTACAACGATCCGTACTTTGCTGATATTTTCCCGATGCTTGTAAAAAAACATGGCAAAGAAACAGATCAGCATGATCTTGGAAAATTCGGAAGGCTGAATTTGTCCGACCACCGGCAGGACCAGCCACCGCTGCGCTCCGACGCCGCTCAGGTTTCCCATAAATTTCGTGGCAAGGAGCATGGCGATGTTGACGGCGTAAATCGGCCAGTAAAGCAGCAGGATCCAGTGATAGTCGATCAGGGAGATAAAAAACATGCAAAAAAGCCCCACGGCCACGCCGAATATCTGTTTATAATAACTGCCTGTGCCTGTTCCGATGGTGGCGCTCTTTACGAACAGGATCCCTGCTATGGAAAGGGCCAGGATGAACAGGATCAGCCTGATGTTGTAATACCGGAAATGATACTCTTTGAACTTAAACATAGTTTATCCTTTTATCTGTTAGGATTCCCACTTTTCATATCTCTAATTGGAATATTTGCAAAAAGTGCCGGGACGGAGCCGTGGCCCCCCTCCGACTGGGTCTGAGTGATCTGGATATCCAGCGCTTCCGTATCCACATCCATATATTTGGAGATCACCTTGATGATGTCGTTTTTAATTGCTTCCATAATCTCAGGAGAACAGTTGGCCCGGTCCGAAACCAGAAGAAGCTTTAACCGGTCCTTCGCCACGTTCCCTGACTTGTTTCTGGAAAAAAAGTCAAACAGTCCCATGACGCTCCTCCTTATTTCTTTTTAAAGGCTCCCGCAAGCCGGGAAAAAAAACCGCTTTTTATATTCAGGTCCAGCATCGGCACATCCTCACCGGTGATCCTCCTGGAAATATTCATATAAGCCTGCCCGGCCAGACAGTCGGAGCCGGTCAAGGGCTCTCCCTGGTTGCTGGAAATGACGATGCTCTCGTCATCCGGAACGGCGCCGATCAGGCGGACGGCCAGAATGTCGATTACGTCCTCAATGGACATCATATCTCCTCTCTTTACCATGTCCATGCGGATCCGGTTGACGATCAGGTCGATCTGCCGGATCTCGTTGGACTCCAGAAGCCCGATGATCCGGTCGGCGTCACGGATGGCGGAAACCTCCGGCGTTGTGACGACAACGGCCCGGTCTGCTCCGGCGATGGCGTTTTTAAAGCCCTGTTCAATGCCGGCCGGACAGTCTAAGAGTATGTAATCAAAATCTCCCCTGAGTGAGTCGATCAGTTTTTTCATTTGTTCCGGCGAGACGCTGGACTTGTCCCTGGTCTGTGCCGAAGGCAGAAGCTGAAGGCTCGGATAGCGCTTGTCCTTGATAAGCGCCTGGCTTAAACGGCAGCTTCCTTCAATGACGTCCACCAGATTGTAAACAATGCGGTTTTCCAGCCCCATGACCACATCCAGGTTCCTGAGCCCGATATCCGTATCGATCAGGACCACCTTTTTGTTCAGCATGGCGAGGCCAGTTCCCAAATTGGCAGATGTAGTGGTCTTTCCGACTCCGCCTTTTCCGGATGTAATGACAATCACTTCACTCATTTTTCATTCCTCCACGATTCAAATTTCCGCGCTAGGAGAAGCTTACCCCGTCGATGACCTCTCTGCAAAGGGGTTCGACACGGATCGTTCCCAGATCCAGATACGCAATCTGCGCATAATCGGAGCTTTTTTTCCTGCCGCTCATGCGGGCGGTCACTTCTCCGATGCGGATTTGAATGGGATCCATCTCCAGGGCCACGACAATGGCATGCTTCTTTCCGCCCAGTCCGGCAATGGCCGTACCATGCAGAGCGCCGAGCACAATGATGTTTCCTTTGGCAACAATCCGGGCGCCGGGGTTCACATCGCCAAGCATGATGATGCTTCCCTCTGCCTCCAGCACCTGGCCGGAACGGAGCGTTCCTTTATAGAACTGTCCGCTCCCGCCGGGCTGTCCGTCTGTTTCCTCTTCCGCCTTTTCCTCCAATACTTTTTTGAAAAAGGCTTCTCGTGCTTTGTCCGTGTCAATGACACAGGAGATTTTTATCTCGGAATTTTCACAAATGGTATTTATGATTTCATTGATTTCCTCCGTTGTAAGCTTACGTCCTTCAAAGGAAAGGGCCATCTTCGCACCGCGGAAAAACCGGGAAGATTCCTGAAACTTTTCCCGAATGTCCGAAAGCAGCTCCTCCATGGGAATGTCCGGATCCAAAAATACGGAAAGGCCGTAATTGTTTCCTTTGATAATGACTGTCTGCCGCATAGGTTCACCTCACAGGTTAATCGGATACATGTTTGAGGTCGGCGTCTGCCGCGCGGTTGTTTTCCAAAATGGAATCCAGGGTGACGTAGCCGAAATAATAGCTTAAAATCTGTTCCGATAAAGCGCCGGAATAGCTGGAGCCATAGCCGTTGGGAATCGCCACGGAAAGGGCGACTTCCGGAGACTCGGCCGGCGCATATGCGATAAAGGTTGCGTGGTTTGCCCGTCCCTTTGACTGCTCCGCCGTACCGGACTTGGCGGCAAAGCCGATTTCGTTCAGTACCTTGGAATTTTTAAAATTCTGGGCAAAGGTTCCGCGGGAACCTACAACCTCCTGCATTCCCTGATGGATGATGTTCCAGGTGGACGCAGAGAGATCGACATGATGCTCGATCTGCGGCTCATAAGTCTTTACGGCTTCGCCGTCGCTTTTCTGTATCCTGGAGATCAGACTGTATTTATAAAGGTTTCCCTTGCTTGCCAGGGTCGTCACGTACCTGGAAAGATGGATGGCGGCATAGGTATGGGTTCCCTGTCCGATACAGGAAGGGATCGGGTTCTGATCCGTGATATGGGGAGCGTTCTCGGCAATCTCGACTCCGGATTTTTCTCCCAGGCCAAACATGGACGCATACTTTTGTATGGTCGAAACACCCTGGTTTCCGCTGTATTCCCCGTTCTCCTGTGAGATCAGCCATCCGATCTCGCAGAAATAATAGTTGCAGGACTGGGCAATGGCGGTAATCACGTCCAATGGGCCGTGACCGACAATGTTCCAGCAGCGCAGATGAAGGCCCTGCCGCTCAAAGGTTCCCGTATCGTCGATGATCGTGGCCGGAGAAACTACGCCCTCTTCCATGCCGATTACGGAGGTCAGTACCTTGAAAATGGAACCGGGAGCTGTCTCTACCTGCGTCGCCCTGTTTAAAAAGGGCTGGCTCAGATCGTTGTACAGGCTCCAGTAATATTCGGCGTCGATGGAGCCGGAGAACCGGTTGATGTCGTAACCGGGATAAGTCACCAGAGCGAGCACCTCTCCTGTACCGGGATCCGTCATCACGCAGGAGGCCGAACAGGGGTCGAGGGCAAGCTGCGCGGGAGTCAGCTCGATATTGGTGATTTTTTCTTTCAGGAACTGAAAAGCCGTATCCTCGTTTCCGGAGGTCAGGGAGGCGATGGCCGCCTCGTCATGCTCCAGCACGCCCTGCTCGAAAAGGCAGAGACAAAGCTCTCTTCCGGTCACCGTATTGTCATAGATCAGATATTTGTAGATCAGCTTCTGAAAGCCGGCGTCCTTTTCCATGGCCGTCATAAGCGTATCGATCAGAATCCGGAAGGTATCGTCGGTGCTGGTGTATTTTTCGTCGGAATCCAGCTTTTCCGGGTCGATCCATCCTTCCTCCACCGCATGATAGAGGAACCGGTGAAAGCTGACGCCCGTTTCATTGGCCCATCCCATGTAAAGCTCGTCAGCCGTGGAAAAAGAGCCCTCCAGGAAAAAGGAATTGTCCCTCATATAATTATAGATATAATCCTGATAATCCTGCATATCCTCGCTGCACCGATCGTAGGAAGGCGCTCCCTCGCTTAAAAGCTGAGAAGAGATGGCGGGGAGCACGGAAGCCATCCTGGCCGTATAGCGGCCGTAGATGCTCTGTTCTAAAGCGGAGCCCTCCGCAAAATCCTCCATGGACAGGATATGGTTGTTGATAAACTGGAAATAGGCGTCTCTTACCGGAATTTCGATTTTGGAAGCATCCATGTCTTCCGTTACCACATAAGCAGGATCGTTGTTGAGGCGCTGCACCAGGATGCCGGCCAGATTCTGTTCCAGCAGGTGGTAGATTCCCACCTGAAGGTCCCGGTCAATACTAAGATAAATGTCGTTTCCGGTCTCCGGCTCCTCGGTCTTTGTAATCTCCAGAATCCGTCCTTCGCTGTCCAGATACATGGTCTGGCTGCCCTTGACGCCGGAAAGCTCCAGCTCCATGGCAGATTCAATGCCGGACTTTCCGATCACGTCTCCCAGCTCGTAGCTTTCGTCCAGGGCCTTAAGCTCGTCCAGCTCGTCTGAGTCGGCCTGTCCGGTATATCCCAGAATATGGGAAAAAGCGAAGCTGTCGTTATAGACCCGGACCGTTTTCTCCTCGACGTTGACCTCCTTCAGCTCTTCTGAATTTTCCTTGATTTCGGCCACGGTCTCCAGCTTAATATCGGAAGCCACGGTCACCGCATCGTAGCGCCGGAAGGCATTTAAGGTCATGGCATAACGGATGTTCAGCATTTTAAGGGCTGTTTCGTCGCCGACCTCGTAGGTGGTCTTATCCGCATTTTCACCGATGCCGTACCGTTCCTTTAAGGCCTGAAACAATTCGTCGGCGGAGACGCCGGAAGGGTATTTTCCATCCTCGTCATCCAGATCCTCCACCGATTTTAAACCGTAGACGTCCCGCAGAAAACGGAGCCGTTCCTCTTCATTCCTGGTGGTATACTGCATCTTTCCGTTGGCATCCAGGCTCAGAGAAAGGGAGGTGAGCAGGGTTTCCTCATGTTTTTCCAGGATGGGGAGCAGGCGCAGCAGCATTTCATTGCGCTCATAGCCGTTCTTATAATAACCGGAATCCCCGATGGAAACGGCGTAGGCCAGCTTGCTGTAGGCCAGCAGATTTCCGTTTCTGTCGTAAATATTCCCCCTTGTGCCGGAGGTCCTGACTGTATTCAGCGTTTTCTGAACATAATTTTCCTGATAACCGGCGCCGTTTACGATCTGAAGCTTAAACAGGCGCATCACAAGAATGCCGAACATGGCAAGGAACAAAAGACTTACCACGAACAGCCTGGATTTCAGGATCTTCTTCAGTATGCTTATGAAAAATTCCCATAATTCACTAAACAAATTTTGCCGCACTCCTTCGTTCTGCCTCTTCCAGTCTGTAATTGATGGAGGATATGGTCTGATAAATGATGCTGGTTAGAACCGTGGTATAAACAGTCTCCGGCAGGATAATGTGTATCAGGTAATAAACAAAATCCAGACGGTTTCGAATCAAGAACTGGAACACATAATAATATCCGCCATAAAAAAGACTGCAGAAAACCGTGACGATCAGCGGAAACAGGATATAGTCCGAATACAGCCAGTGGTGGAGGACGCCGTTCACGTAACCGATCAGGATAAAGACGGCCATGTGAAACCCCACGGCGTTCATGGAAGCGATATCCATAAGAAGGCCGCAGGCAAACCCAACCGCCATCCCCTGCGTTTTTCCGTTCATAAAGCCAAAGGCCACGGTAATGATCAGAAGGATGTTGGGCACGGTACCAATGAAAGGACTGTTTGCAAACACTCCGAACTGGAGCAGAAAGCCGATAAATATGATAAGCGCCGTCACAAAGATCCGTTTCAATCGTTTCAAGACTGTTCCTCCCCGCCGGTTACCTTTAAGGTCTTGATCACCAGGACTGTCTGGAGGTGGCCGAAGTCCACCGCCGGGATCAGATAACCGGATTTGGTTACGTTATTGCTGTCGGTCTGAATATCCCTGGCATAGCCGATCAGGATATTGGGAAGATATTTATCACTGATATTGGAAGTGACGATCTTGTCTTCGTCCCAGATGTTGTCGTTTTTATCAATGTAGCTGATCCGGAGCGTCCCTTCCGCATAAAGCTGCAGATCGCCGGACACAATGCAGGTATCGCCGGAATTTAAGGACATGGCGCTGACGTTGCTGTCATCGTCGATGATGGAACGGACTCTGGCATAATTTTTGCCCGTCTCGGTAACAATGCCCACAAGGCCTCCCTCGGCAATGACGTTCATGTCTTTTTCGATGCCGTCCTTTTCACCCTTGTCGATGACAAAGGAATGATACCAGTTTCCCGCCTCCTTCTGGATGATCCTGGCTCCGGTGGTCTCATAATCCGTATACTGTCCCTTCAATTCAAAAAGCGCCCTGAGCTCCTGAAGCTCCATCTGTCCCTGCTGGTAGTTGCCTATGTCCTCCTTCAGGGCCGCCAGTTCTTCTTTCAGCTGTTTGTTTTCCGCCCTGGCTTCCTCCAGGCTCTGATAATCAAAGGCCGTATCGGCAAAGCTGCTGCCCAGCCGGTTTAACCCCTTCTGCATGGGAGCCAGCACGGAATTCACGATATTTGTGACAGGGCTCAGAAAGCCCGGCCGGAAATATCCTGCGGCCAGAAGCGCTGCACAGAGCAGCATCAGAAAAAACAGCACATATCTGGCCGGAAGAGAAAATTTCTTCTTGTCTTTCATTCTATAGCATTCCTCGTTCTTTTAAGCTGATATAACAATTATCCCCGATCACAATATGATCAAGGAGGGGAATCCCCAGGAGGGTTCCCGCCTCGACGACCCGCTTTGTCACCAGAATGTCTTCGCTGCTTGGCTCCGGGTCTCCGCTTGGATGATTATGAAGCAGGATCATGGCCACGGCCTGATATTTGAGGGCGTCCAGAAAGATTTCCCTTGGGGAAATCAATGCTTCGTTGACCGTGCCGACAGAAAGTACAAGTTCTTTTAACAGATGGCCCTTCGTATTTAAAAATACGGCCCGAAGCTCTTCTTTTTCCTTGTGGCGCATTTCCTCCATAAAATAGGAAGCCACTCCCTCCGGCGTACAAAAGGCCTGCTCCCTGGGGGTCCGGTTCCGGCTGATCCTCTTTGCCAGCTCCCCGATGCAGGAAAGCTGGATGGATTTGACCTGGCCGATGCCGGAAACCTTTTGAAATTCTCCAAAGGTCAGATGATAAAGTCCGGACAGCCCGCCGTAGGGAGAGCAAAGCTCCAAAATCTGTCTGGCCGTTTCCAGGGCGCCCTGTCCCTTCGTTCCGGTCCTGAGGATCACTGCGAGAAGTTCTGCGTCTGTAAGTCCGTTCGGTCCCGACGCCTGGCATTTTTCATAAGGGCGTTCAGAAACCGGAAGTTCGCTGATGGTATTTCGTGTCATAGGCTGCCTGCCTCCTTATAATTATTGAAGCCAGGCTCAAAATCGATGCGGCCGCCTGCATTTAAAGCAGGCGGTAGATCAGGATGGCGATCACCATGCCAAGAATCCCGGCGATGGTGATCCGGATGGTCAGGGCAAAGGTAACGGTCAGGATCCCAAGATCCAGAACCATGGGACTGGCGAGACCGAAGGTCTGTCCGAAATTCAGCCATCCGAAGGCAGAAAGCCCGCCGAGGAGCTGTCCGAGAAAACCGCCCAGCACGATCCCTGACAAGATCAGGATCAGCAGGGACCATTTGCTTTTTGCTGTCTTCATAGGGTCATCTTCTCCTGTTTCACTGAAAAACTCTCCAAATTCAAAAAATAACTACCTATCAGTCTATCACAATTTGAGGCTCCTGTACACCAAAAAACAAAATCTTAAGGAAATTTAAGGAATTTCTCATAATGTGAC
>CATJIW010000110.1 GCA_949740745.1 uncultured Lachnospiraceae bacterium
CACGGTTCGTCACCACCTCGTACATCATACAGGAAAAGAGAGAGGCTGTCAAGTGTTTTTTCTTGACAAATTCCGTCTGCGGAGAAACCCGGATCACAGACAAAATTTCAGTTGACGCTTCTTCATATTTATAATACTATAAAGTCATACAGTTCTCATTCGGCAGAAAAATCTGCCGCAAAGTTTATGAAAATTTACGAAAAAGGCAAAAGAACAAAAGAAATGAGGGAAAACACGTGGATATTTTTTCAGTTCTGACATTACTCGGCGGCATCGGCCTGTTCCTTTACGGCATGAGCCTCCTAGGCACCTCTCTGGAGAAAATTGCGGGCGCAGGTCTTGAGAAGACTCTGGAGAAACTGACCAACAACCGCCTGAAGGGGCTCGCCCTGGGCGCCGTGGTCACCGGCATTATCCAAAGCTCCGCCGCCACCACGGTCATGCTGGTCGGCTTCGTAAACGCCGGCATCATGAAATTCGCCCAGACCATCCCGGTTATCATGGGCGCCAATATCGGTACCACCGTCACCGGCCAGATTCTGCGTCTCGGCGATCTGTCCGGCTCTCAGCTGATCTTTGAACTGATCAAGCCCACTTCCTTTGCCCCGATCGTCATAGCCATCGGTTCTTTTATGATCCTGATCAGCAAACGCAGGAAAACCAGAAACATTGCCCATCTGCTGATCGGCTTCGGCATCCTCTTTTTCGGCATGACCACCATGGAGTCGGCGCTCTCTCCTCTTAAGGATTCGCCGGCCTTCCAGGATATTTTCTTTATGTTCAGCAACCCGATCCTGGGCGTCCTTTTGGGTGCAGTGGTGACCGCAGTCCTGCAGAGCTCCTCCGCTTCCGTCGGTATCCTGCAGGCCATCGCTTCCACGGGAACGGTGACGTTTTCCATGGCAGCCCCCATTATCATCGGCCAGAACATCGGCAAATGCATTACCGTTCTCATCGCCAGCATCGGGACCAATAAAAACGCCAAGCGGGTTGTGGTCTGCCATCTGATGATCAACATTATCGGCGCAATTATGTTCCTGGTCGGCATTTACGGCTTCCAGGCCCTGGTCGGCTTCTCCTTCTGGGAAAACGCCATGACCCGCGGCAACATCGCCGATTTCCACACGCTGTTCAACATTGCGACCAGCCTGGTCCTGCTTCCTTTCTGCAATGTGCTTGTCGCCATTTCCAAAAAGCTCCTTCACGACGATGCGCCTTCCCGCGCTGACTCCTGCCTGGCGCTTTTAGACGATATCTTTCTGGACCGTCCGACCCTGGCTCTGGAGCAGTGCCGCAAGGTAACGCTTCAGATGGGCGAGACCATTCAGGAAAATTTCGACATGGCCATTTCTCTCCTGGAAAATTTTGATGAAAAAACCTTTGAGAAGCTCAATGAAAATGAAAATTTCCTGGATAAATGCGAAACTGCCGTGGGCGAATACGTGGTCCGCATTTCCGCTCAGCATATCCGCCGGACGGATCAGCGGGAAAGTGCCATGTTCCTGCACTGCGTCAGTGATTTTGAACGGATCGGAGACCACTGCGTAAACATTGCCGAGGTAGGCCAGTTCAACAAAGAACAGGGAATTTCTTTCTCCAAAAAAGGATTAAAAGAGATCCGGATGGTCATCGAGGCCGTCAAGCATGTGCTGACCATCACTCTGGACGCCTACGAAAAAGACGACCTGACCGGCGCTTACCGGGTGGAGCCTCTGGAAGAGGTCATCGACGTCCTTCGGGAAACCATCAAAGTGCATCATATTGAGAGGCTCAGCAAGGGCAACTGCAGCGTCCAGGCAGGTATCTCTCTGACGGAATTTTTAACCAGCGCCGAACGAATCTCCGACCATTGCTCCAACGTGGCCCTGCACCTCATTGAAAAGCTGGGCAACAACAAGAACTTCGATTCCCATGAGTTCCAAAAGGTCATGCACCGGGGCGCAACGGAAGAATATAAAGCCCTTTACAAATATTACGAATCCCAGTACTACGATCCGATCAAATAACTCAAATACAAAACAGGCCGAAGCCAGGTTTTTCACACCGGCTCCGGCCTGTCTTATGTTCTCCCACAGTCTCTCCATTTTTCCGTCCGTATTTTTCCTTAATCTGCAGTAAATTCTGCGGAATAAATCTCTTCTCCTTTGGAGTCCAGGTACCGGACAATCACGACCGGATCATCCACGTCCACAGCCAGCTTGATGGACTTGGCTACGCTGACAAACGTAGTTTTCTCCGATTCCAGCCCCTGCTGCAATGCTTCCGCCATCCCCTCCTGATTCTCCATCTCCAGATAAGTGAAGGTATAAATCAGCTTATTGTCCTCTCCCGTAATCGCAATATCCATGCCGGACCCGTCCAGACTCCTCTTCTGTGCCTCCAGCTGGGTCTGAACCTCCGAAGAATTGGCAAAATCCGCAACCGTAGCAAATTTCCCGTTTCCGGACGTGCCGCCTGCCGGAAGAGTCCCGGTCTCAGAAGCTTCTGTCCCGGCCGTCTCCGTCTCAGCCTCCGACGCCTTCGTCTCCGCCTCTTTTGTCTCTGTCTCCGCAGCCTCGGTCCCGGCCGCACTGGACGGCTCCAACGCGCTGTCTTTGCTCTCTTTTTCTCCCCCGCAGGCCGCCAAAGCCATCAGCAAAAAGGCAAGAACCATGCACAGAACCAGTTTCCAACTCTTTCTTGTCATTTCGTCACTCCTTCTCGATAGATTTTCGATACCATTATAATCCCTATGCAGGAAAAGTCAATATATTTCCTCCTTGTTTCCCTTAATTGTCCAATGACCTGAAATGCTTTAATCCGTAAAGGAAGCAGCCGTGTTGCAGGGCGGCAGCCTTCCTGGCTTCACAAACAGGGGGTTGCGAAACACGAAATCGCCGGAATATTCTGGCGGTATGTCCGTCCAAAGCCTGCTGCGCCAGGCGTTCCGGCAAGCCCAGAACCGCAGAAGTCACTCGGGAAAGAATCCCTCCTGCCTTCTCTGGTCTTGCCTCCACGGCGCAGAGGGCTTTTCCCGGAAATATTGCCAGAATATTCAATAAATTTTTGAATTTCGCAAACGCCTGAGTATTGTTTTGGGAGAGCGGGAGCGGTATAGAGAAAAAATCACAAAAAAACTCCGTATGAAAGAGATGATGAAAGACGTGTTTTGATATCATGTTAACAGGAAAGAGGTGGGGGCCGTGCCTGCAGACCAGAAAAGGATTTTTTCACCAAATGCCGTGACGATCTGTATGGATGTCGTGGAAGGCGGACGGGAAAAAGGACGGATGTATCATAACTATAGGGAGACCCCCGTTTCTTTTAACAGCGTGTGGGAGCTGCTTGGCCATATGGAAGCATTTTATGAGACGCTTCAATATCCGCAGGCATCAATGGAATACAGAAGCTTTGCCAATAAGCACTCTTACAGAACGGGAGGGGGGACAGAGGGGTTGAAACAAAGAGAACCAGTCAGGGAAAATGGGAAAAGGGGGACCTTTGTCGTCCGTGTGCAGTACCGGCAGAATGCCACCTGGCAGGGTCAGGTGACATGGACGGAACGCCAGGTCACGAAAAGCTTCCGCAGTGCGCTGGAAATGTTAAAGCTGATTGACAGCGCCCTTGATGAAGGGGAGGCCGGCTGCGGGGCGGAAAAGACAGGCGGATAGGATTAGTGATTTGAAAGGACCGGCGGGAGAAAGGAATTGGTCTGTTGCCGTGAGCCGCCTGCGCTGTCCGGGAAAAGGGACAGGACAGTTGGTATGTATGACATAAATGGTGCGGATTTGCACCTGGCATTTTGTAAAGAGAGGATCAGGAAGGGGAATAACATGAGCAGGAGAAAAAGTGGAAAGAGCAGGAAAAAGACGAATACTCTTTTGAAAAGCGTAGTCGCTGCCGGTGCCGTAATCGGCGGAGCGGATATGCTTTCGAATGCTGACGTCGTTTATGCTGCGGAGCTGGATCAGGAGGGAGGGCTGTCGGGGGACGAGATTGTTCTGCCGGCAGAGGAAGAATCTTTATCTGCGGAGGCGGCCCGTTCCCTGGAGAATGCAGCGCCTTCGGAGGCCGCAGATCATACGGAGACAGTGTCCGGCGGGGAGGATAAGGAACCGGCGGAGGATATCGGAAAGATGCCTGAAAATGAAGAGGCGCCGGAGGATCAGAAAACGGACGCGGAAGGAGAAACGCCGGAGGAAGAGGAGCCGGGTACCGGGGATTTGGCGGAAGGCGGCACGGATGACGGGAATCAGGAAGCTGGTGATCCGGAAGGCGGTGATCCGGATACGGAAAATCCGGACGGCGGGAATGAAGATCCGGGAGAAGGAGAAACGGAAAACAGGAATCCGGAAGAGAACGGACCGGTACTTGACGATGCCGGCCAGAACGAAGAGCCGGACGACGGGACGGATCCGGCGCCTGCAGAGCCGGGAACGGATGCGGATTCAGAAGCTTCTTCCGAAACAAGTCAGGAGCTGACGTCAGCAGAAAAAAGCCTGCTTGCGGCATCTGCATCTGCCAGTGAGTCTCTGTCGGCACAGCTACAGAGTCTTGCGTCAGAGTCTGCGTCTGCCAGTGGGTCGCTGTCTCAGGCACAGTCAACGGAAGCTTTTTTGTCAGAGAGCATATCTGACTCTGCGGCGGGAAGCCTGTCTGCCTCTTTGTCAGAAGAGGGAAGCCTGAGCGTTTCCATGTCGGAGGCTGTTTCCGAGGCGCAGAAGGAATACGACAGTCTGCTGGAGCATTATAATGACGGCGAACAGAGACTGCAGAGACTGGAAGAACTGTCGAAACAGATCAAGGATCAGGAAGCTGTCGTGGAACAGAAGCGTCAGGAGGCGCTGAAGCGGGGGGATAAGAATCTCAGCGCAGTCGGATATTACGAAGAAGCAGATAAGCTGGCAAACCTTCTGATCCAGTATAAAATGCTCACGGATGCTCAGATCAATAATTATACGGACGTTACCTTTACCGAGTGGACGGATAACGGAAACGGTGTTGACGGAAAGCATGTGACGGCGACCTATACGGATGCGGACGGAACGAAGCATGAAAAATATTTTGATTATGTTACGGCGGGCGGAGACGGCGAAGCTCTGGCGGACAGAAACAGCACGACGACATATAGCTGGTGGGAGGGATGGCTTCATAAAACTGGGAAGACAGCCTATCGTGATGACGCTACGAAGGTAAGCCATATTTATATCGTAGAAATTTTCAGGAACCACCTGGGGAAATTTGAATTTGATAAAGATGATGCCCACAAGGGCGGTGCAGCTTATTTTAAGGAAAAAGACTTTGTGGACGGCAAAGACGCATATCAGAATGAGTATCAGTCGGAATATAGGGCAAAGTCGGAATCCCTGAGCGAAAGAGAAAGTGAGAGCAGGAGCCTGAGTAATTCCCTTGCGGAAGCATCCCAGGAGGCAAGCACGCAGGCCAGTGAGAGTGCATCGGAAAGCCTGAGTACCTCCGTATCGGAAAAGGGATCTCTGGAAGCGAGCGAAGAAGCTTCGAGATCGGAGAGCCAGTCGTTATCCGATAGTGTCAGTGCCTCGGAATCTGCATATAAAAGTGAGAGTGCAAGCGTTTCTGCCAGCGTAAGTGCGTCGACCAGCATGAGCGAAAGTGAGAGTACCTCAACCAGTGTAAGCGAGAGTGAGAGTACCTCGACAAGTGTAAGTGAGAGTGAAAGTACGTCGACCAGCGTGAGTGAGAGTGAAAGCACGTCGACTTCAGTGAGCGAGAGTGGGAGTACGTCGACCTCAGTGAGCGAAAGCGAGAGTACATCAACCAGCGTGAGTGAGAGTGAAAGTACGTCGACTTCAGTGAGTGAAAGCGAAAGTACGTCGACCAGTGTAAGCGAGAGTGAAAGTACGTCCACGAGCGTAAGCGAAAGTGAGAGCACCTCGACCTCAGTGAGCGAAAGTGGGAGTACGTCGACCTCTGTAAGTGAGAGTGAGAGTACCTCGACCAGCGTAAGTGAGAGCGAAAGCACGTCAACCTCAGTAAGCGAGAGTGAAAGCACGTCGACGAGTGTAAGCGAGAGTGAAAGTACGTCGACCAGCGTGAGCGA
>CATJIW010000111.1 GCA_949740745.1 uncultured Lachnospiraceae bacterium
GCCCGCCAGCATCTCCCTGGCGTACTGGTGGATGACCGCCTGGTGGGGCGGCACGTAGACGCCGCCGTATTTCTGCGCACAGGTCAGGCCAAACATGTGGTCGTCCTCATTGATGGTGCCGCCCACTGCGCACAGGCTGTTATGGCAGTTGGGCAGCACATAGGGAACGGGGAATTTTTCCAGCCCGCTGGCCCTGGCCGTCTGGATGATCCCCACGAAGGTAATGTCGTGGGAGGTCAGCCTGTCAAATTTAATCTTTAGCTTTTCCATATTTCCGGACGTGTTGTGAGACGCCAGAATCCCATAAGCCATGGTCTCCTTCGCCGCCTCTTTCCTGTCCGGGCAGGCGCCGAGCCTCTCCTTAAGCCTTGCCGCACCTTCTCTATCGTCCGCAGCCAGCTCCGTCCCGTTTAACAGGTAGGCGCCGGTCTCCCAAACTTTCACCATTGTTCGTCTCCTCCTTGGATGCTGTCATTTCCTATCTCATTATGGTGTAATTCGTCCGGTAAGTCAAGCCTTTTTGCATTGTCACAAAACACTTCCAAATATTCCTGTGCCGCATCAATCCGGCCCGCTGCCCTTCTTCCGCCAGCGCAGCCCGCTGCTTTCCAGCTCCTCTAAAGCCTCCTGCAAAAACCTGGCTTCCCGTTCCGCCTCCTCCTCATCCGGCTCTCCCACCAGGGCAGCGCCGTACCCGTCCCTGTCTCCGGCGCCGGAAACGAAAAATTCTTCATCCAGAAATTCCAGGTCGTCTTCCGTTTCCTCCATGGCTTCGGCCAGACCTGCTCTCTGGCCCTCTCCTCCCGCACCGTCCGAAACGGCACCGGCATTCTCTTTCGCAGTCCCGCCAAAATCCTCTTCCGGTTCTTCTTCTTCCGGATCCTCTCCCGGCAGCTCCTCAAACTCCTCCTCCGGTTCGTCCTCAGCAAGCTCCAGCTGCACCGTCGCCTGAAATAAATCTCCGTTCAAATAGATCTCAAAAATACCTCCCTGAATCTCCGTCAGGCTTTTGGCAATGGAAAGCCCCAGGCCGCTCCCCTCCGTCGTCCGGGAGGCATCCCCCCTGGTAAACCGCTCCGTCAGCTCCTCCGGAGTGATATTGAGCTCCGATTCCGAAATATTCTTCATGACAAAAGTGGCATAGCCCTCCAGTTCCGTCACGCTGATATAGACCCTGGTTCCCGGCATGGCATATTTTTTCGTGTTCTGGAACAGATTTTCCAGGATCCGCCACACCCGCCTTCCGTCTGCGATCACATGGAGAGAATATTCCGGAAACGAGGTCACCGGCGTCAGCTCCCGTTCCATAAATTTCTCTGAAAACTCGCCGCAGGCCTGCTTCACCAGCTCCACGAAATTGATCCGCTCCAGCTGAAGGCTGATATTGCCGGAGCTGGCCCTGGACGCTTCCACCAGATCCTCCGTCAGGTTCTTGAGCCGCTGGGATTTCTGGTCCAGCACCTCCAGATACCGCCGCAGCGTCTCGTCCCCGATATTCTCCCGCTTCATAAGGTCCACATAATTGATAATCGAGGTGAGGGGCGTCTTAATGTCATGGGAGACATTGGTAATCAGATCTGCCTTCATCCGCTCGCTCTTTACCGCCGTATCCACCGCGTCCTGGAACCCCGCGCCGATATTGTTGATCGCCTCCACCAGCCTTTTATCGTCCGCAAACATCCCTTCGTCGCCGATCACGTACTCCAAATCCCCGCCGGAGATCCGCTCCACCCCTTCCAGGATCCGCTTCCGGTTAATGACCGCCCATAAAATCACCCCGGCCGCCGCGACCTGGACGCCCACAAAGACGACGATTCCCGCCACGTACAGGAAAAAAGAGCCCCAGAACCGGTTGATGGTAATAAACATGCACAAAGGAATCGTGACGATCCAGTACAAAATGATGACCCCCGTGGTCTTTCCGCTGGCAGGCCAGTTGCGGACCATGGCCCTCCCCCATCTTGCAAAAGCCACGCATACCTTCCTTAAAAGACTGTTCCTCCACACGATCCCGGCCTTTAACCGCTTCACCAGGCTGAAAAAACCGATCAGCCCGATGATGACGGAAACCACCACGGACATAATCTGCATAACCGTGTAAATATGCCTCGACGTGAAAAATCTGTCGGCAAACACCCGGGCCAGCCAGCCGCAGAGGGACACAAACGCCAGGATCCCCCCTGCGATCAGAAAAGCCGCCGGTTCCGTGGGCCACCGGTCAAACTTATCCAGACAGATCTCCTCATGGCCCTCCCGATGCCCCACGGAAGCCATCAGATAAATGAAAAACAGCACGCTCCCCACCATGCCGGTGACAATGGCAAACAGCGACAAAAGCAGGATCGGCCGGCACCGGGCAAACCCCTCCGCCATCAGCTTGTAATTGTCCGCCACCAGGTACCTGGTGTCCAGCCCAACGCAGAAGGAAGCGCCGGAATGCACCCCCACCAGCGACGACGCCAAATAATCCAGGTTCCACAGGTTCAGGTCCGTCTTGGTAAAGTTACTTTTAATGATATGGGTATCGTTGTCATAAGAAATGTACTTTTCAAAATTCGTGATCTCGTCCGCATTGGTCTCGTCGTTGGTCTGCCTGAGCAGGGAGCTGTCCTCGTAGATCAGATAACGCAGGTTCGTTTTCTCCGTATCAAACCGGTTCGCCAGCTCATAATACCGGTTCAAAAGCTCCGTTCCCCGCTCATACAAATCTGCCAGGGAAATCTCCTCATACTGAACCTCCTGCTGCTGCAGAAAATCATAAACCACCCTGCAGGTCTGTCCCGGATAGACGCAGACCTCCGCCGTCGTCCTCAGAGTGACCGTTGTAATCTGCTCCGCCCCCCGAAGCCCCATCCGGCTGACAATCAAAAGCCGCTCGGCGTCGGACATCCACTGCCAGTTCTCTTTCGCCGCCTGGATCTCCTCCGGCCCATAGCCCGCCTCCTCAAGCTTCTCCCCCAGCTCCTCCTCATATACCTCCAGATTCGCATTCATATATTCAAGGACCGTCTCCGGAGCCGCCGTCCCGCTCATCCCAAAATCCACTTCCGCCTCCGAAAGCTCCTCCTCCAGCTGCCCGGCGCCGTCCTGTGCTTCTTCCATGCTTTCAAAAGCCTCCGCATCCAGATCCTTCCCCCAGACCTCCCAGGAAGCATTTTCCCGAATGATGTTCTCAAGATCCTGAAGGCACAGATAATACTGCACGCCGTTAATTTCGGCGTTATACAGCGTCTTCTTCCTGTTTTCCTCATCGGAATTGATAAAAAACTGGGACAGGGACGCATAGGCAAAAATATCCTCCGTGTCCTGCAGGATCTTCTGCTCCAGAGTGGCCGTATGCTCGAACCGGCCCGTCTGGATCAGCTCCTTCTTGCTGTAAAGAAAATCTCCGAAATTATTGACATAATAAAGGCCCGCCCCTCCGGCCACCGTTATACACAAAAACAGGATGAACAAAAACAATGCTCCCAGCTTTCTTCTCTGCGTATATCTGTGCACCTTCATGGCAGGCCCTCCGTTCTTTAAAGCTTCTCTACCTTATAGCCCACGCCCCATACCACCTTCAGATAGGTAGGATTCTTGGGATTGATTTCAATTTTCTCCCGGATATGCCGGATATGGACGGCCACCGTGTTGTCCACGCCGATGGCTTCCTCATTCCAGATATTCTCGTAAATCTGCTCGATGGAAAAAACCTTCCCCGCATTCATGACCAGGAAGCGGAGGATGTTGTACTCCATGGGCGTCAGCTTCACCGCCTCCCCGTCAATGGTCACCTCCTTGGTGTCGTCATTGATGCACAGGCCCCCGGTCTTATGAATGGTGTCGCCGTTTTCCATGGCCATGGTCCCAAGCTTCGTGTACCTCCGGATATGGGACTTCACCCTGGCCACCAGCTCCAGCGGATTAAAAGGCTTGGTAATATAATCGTCCGCCCCGATATTGAGCCCCAGGATCTTGTCCACGTCCTCGGACTTGGCCGACAGGATGATGATGGGAATGCTGCTGGTCTCCCGGATCTTAAGAGTCGCCCGGATGCCGTCCAGCTTCGGCATCATCACGTCGATCAGAAGAAGCTCCACCTTATTGTCCGCCAGAAGCCGGATAGCCTCCTCGCCGTCATAAGCCTTCAGGACGTGATACCCCTCCTGCCGCAGATAAATGTCGATTGCCTCGACGATCTCCCGGTCGTCGTCGCACACCAGTATCGTAATGTCGTCCATGTCACGCGCCCCTCCTGTTTGTCTGTCATCTCCGCCATTATCATAGCAGGCCAATCTGAAAATCCCCGTGGGATTCCCTTAATATTTTCTAAATTCTTTCTATCCTGCGCCGCCGGCCTCATCCCGTCAGCCCTTCACAAGCTCCAGGATGTCCTGCACGGTCTCTGCCAGGTAAACCGCCCCGTTCTCCTCAAGCTCCGCAAAGCCCCGGAAGCCCCAGCCCACGCCGACAGTATCCATGCCCGCATTCCTTCCGGTCTTCACGTCGGTGCCGGAATCTCCCACGTAGAGGACCTCCTCCGGCTTAAGGCCCATCCGTCCGCAAAGCTCCAGGGCCCCCGCCGGGTCCGGCTTCTTCGGCACTCCGGCCCGCTCCCCGAACACGCCCACAAAGGGGATCCGGTGAAACAGCCTGTCAATCAGTTTCTCCGTGTAGTCCGTCCGCTTGTTGGAATTGACCGCCAAAAAGATCCCCCTGTTTACCAGCTCGTCCAAAAGCCCGTCGATCCCCTCGTAGGGACGGCTTTTATCCATGTACCGCCTGTCGTAAGCCTCCACGAAAAAGCCAAGCATCCGGTCAATGACGCCGTCGTCTTCCTTTACCGCCTCCGGCACGCTGTTCTCCATCAGGTTCCGGAAGCCCCGGCCCACCTTGAGCCGGTAAGCCCCGGCCGGCCAGACCGGATATCCCATCCGCTCCAGCGCCTCGTTGACGCTGTCCGCCAGATCCTCCAGCGTGTCGATGAGCGTCCCATCCAGGTCAAAAATAATCCCCTTATAGTTTTTCCCGCTTTTCTTCAATGTCATCATCCTCTGTAATCCTATACTTTCCTTCCGGCTTCAGTCTAAATAAACCGGCGGTTCATAGTCCTTGCCCAAAAGCGCCCTTTTATTGATCTGGAAATTCAGGAAGGCCCGTTCCGCCTGCACGATCCATCTGTGCTCGTCCTGGTCATACACCAGAAGCATGTCCGGCTTTGACGGATGGTGCTTTACCGTGTTGGTCTCATATTCCTTCCCGGTAACCGGATCGAGCGCCGGCCCCTGCAGATCAGGGATCTCTTCCTCTTCCCGCTGCGGCCGGCTCTCTGCTTCCGTCTCTGTCCGGGCGTCCGATACGACGCGGAGCTTCGGTTCCGGCTTTTCCCTGCCGCCCGGCCGCTTCTCCGCTCCGGACTCCCTCGCTTTTTCTTCCCTGCGGGCCCGGCGGCCCTCCAGGGCCCTCAAAAACGGATTCTCAAGCTGCCGCTTCACCGCCGCATCCCAGGAAGCGATCTTTTCTTCCAGATCCGGGCTCAAGGCTTCCTCTTCCCCCGGCTCCTCTGCAAGCTCCTCCGGAGACAGGGCCGCCCAGTCGTCCCCCTCCGACGCTTCCGCCTCCTGTCTGGCCCCGGCCTTCTCCATGGGTCTTTGAGAAGCCTTCTCCTCCGGCTCTCTCGGAATCACATACGGGGCGGATACAGAAGAAATATCTCCCCGGCTCCCGGAAAAGCTTCCCATCCTTGCTCCCGGCTTCCCCGGTTCCCCGGCCTCCTCCCCGGTTTCCTCCGGCTCTCCCGTCTGTACGGGAAACGGCCTCTCCTCCGGCGGCGCCTTCTGGCCCGAGGGCAATGCCTCCCCGGAGCCTTCCTCCGCCGTTTCTTCCTTTATAATGCCGGCTTCTGCGGCGGCGCTTTCTTCCGCCTCCCCTTCCTCCGGCGCTTTTTCCGGCTCCCGTGAAATCACGTAAGGCGCAGACGCAAAAGACACGTCCCCTTCGCCTTCCGAAATCCGGTCAAAGCCCCCGGATTCCCGGACCTCCTCCGGCCCCGCCGGCTCCTCCGAAAGCTCTTTCCTTCTGATCCGGCGCTCCTTCCTGAAGGATTTTTCCTTTTTGAAAGACTTTTCCTTATCCTGAGGCTTTT
The DNA here is from genome assembly GCA_949740745.1 of uncultured Lachnospiraceae bacterium. Taxonomy (GTDB): domain Bacteria; phylum Bacillota; class Clostridia; order Lachnospirales; family Lachnospiraceae; genus Lientehia. The sequence continues at coordinate 6,128 of CATJIW010000111.1, forward strand.
CCGCCGCCTCCTCCTTCTCCCGTTTCATGACATAAGGGGCGGATACCTGAAAGATCTCTTCCTCGTTAAAATCCTCCAGATCGAAAAACTCCAGGTCCTCCAGGCCGTCCGCCTCTTCCTGCGTCATGGGAATGTCTTCCAGATCCTCCAAAACAGGAAGCGGCCCCTCCTCAAAGGGCAGCTCTCCGGCTTCCGGGATCCCGGCCGGCTCTTCCTCCGGCCGCTCCGCCTCCGGCTCAGGGCCTTCCGTTTTTTTACCGGGCACCGTCGGTACCGTCAGGGTCGGCCAGACCAAAGGCTTTTTGCTGGCCCATGCCAGCGTGTCCACTCCCGGCTCCTGTTCGTTTTCCTGCTGCGTCTCCTCCTGTCTGCCCGCCGTTTTGGCAGACTCCTGCCCAAAGCCCATCTGCTTCTGAACGGATTCCATAAGCGCCAGCTCGATCTCTTTCAGCACGTCGGCATTCACATCGTCTTCCACACCGCTTCCGGGTGCAGGCCCAGCGGCCTCCTCCTCCGAAAACGGCTGTCTCGTGACCGCCGCCTCTTCTCTGGCAAGCTCCGAAGCTCCGGCCTGTGCAGGCGCCTTCCGCTCCGCAAGCTCCGTGCCGTGACCGCCGTGGCGGCCCGCTCTCAGCCGTCCCACCGAGTGCCGCTCTGCGGCGCGCCTTCCTCCCTTTTCCGCCGCAGCGGCAGTTTCCCGTCCATCTGCCGGACGCCGTTCCCGGACCGGCTCCGCCGCCTGAGCAGCCGCAGCGCCCTGTGCGGATGGCTCCGCCTGGTCGATCACGGAAATCTTCACCGCACAGCCCAGCGCCTGTGCAATCTCCTTCATGTCCTGCTCCTGAAAATTATCCCGGTTCAGCTTCTGAGTCAGATTCTGCCTGGACATGGGTTTTCCCGTCTGGACCTCCACCAGCTCCGCAAGCTGACGGATGGTCATATTCTTCCTTTTCAGCATGATCTTGATCTGTTCGCCAAAGGTCAGTTCCATCTCCGAATACCTCTCTGCCATACGATATGTTTCTATTTCGATTGTAAAGCATTCCCCGTACTTTGTAAACATAAATCTTTCTTAAGAAATGGCTTCTGCTTTTTGAGAATTCGTCACTTCGGCGCAGCAGACTGCGCAGCTTACCCCCGTTCCCATCGTCCCGGCTCATAGCCAAGCTCCGCAAGCATCTCCAGGTCCTGCCCGATGGTAATTCCCGACGTGGTCAGCATGTCTCCGGAAATAGCCGCATTGGCGCCGGACAGAAAGCACGCCCTGCCCTTGTCCGGCAGAAGCCCCCTCCCTCCCGCCAGACGAATGGAAGCGTCCGGCACCAAAAAGCGGAATACCGCCACGATCCGCCGCAGCTCCTCCGGCGTAAGCCGCCTGTTGTTCTCATAAGGCGTTCCCGGAATCGGATTCAGCAGGTTCACCGGAATGGAACGGATCCCCAGCCCGCGGACCGCAAGCACCAGGTCGATCCTGTCCTCCATAGTTTCTCCCAGCCCCATGATGCCGCCGCTGCACACGCTTAAGCCCGCTGCCTTCGCCGCCCGGATGGCCTCCAGCTTGTCGTCATAGGAATGGGTGGTGCAGACCCTGGGGAAATACCTCCTGGAGCATTCCAGATTGTTATGCACCCGCTCTGCTCCCGCCTCCTTAAGCCGCCGGAACTGCCCCTCATTCAAAAGCCCGAAGGAAACACATACGGAAATCCCCGTCCTTTCCCGGATCTTCCGGATGCTCCCGCACATCCGGTCCACCTCCCGGTCTGTGAGCCGTTTCCCGGAGGTCACGATGGAATAGCGCAGCACGCCCCGTTCTTCGTTGTAACGGGCCTGCTCCGTCAGCTCCTCCGTTCCCAGAAGCGGATATTCCCCCGCCCCCGTGTGGTAAAATGACGACTGGGCACAATATTTGCAGTCCTCCGAACAACGGCCGCTTTTTCCGTTGATGATCGTGCAGATATCAAAGCAGTTTCCGCAAAACGCCCTCCGGATCTCGTCGGCCGCCCCGCAAAGCTCCTCCAGAGGCGCTTCTGCCAGCCAAAGCGCTTCTTCCCTTCCGATCAGCCTGCCGCCTAAAACCTCTTTTTTTAAGGTCTGAAGTTCCATAATTCCCATCCTCCTGTCCGCTCTTTTTGTCAAAGCTCCCGCCTTTGCCGTTTTCATCATAAAAGGTTTTTCCCGCATTGTCAACCGCATATATCCTTCGGTTTACTTTCTGCAGGCCCCCGGTCATTGACTTTCCAAATCGGCAGATGCTATAATGTGCGGTAACGAAAGAACAAGGAGGATCCCATGGGAATTTTTAAACGAAAAAACGAAGCGCCGGAAAAGAAATGGCCCACGATCCGCAGCCTGCGGTTAAAACGGCATTCGGAAGGATATACCTTTTACCTGGTACCGGGGAAAAACGGAAAACCCGGCCATAAACGGGTCTCCGTCTACACCGGAGACTACTATTTTCTCCCGGATACGGCTCCCTCCGCCATTCGCCTCCGGCTGCTTTACGGCCTGCTCCTTCTGGCCTCGGCCGGCCTTTTTCTCCTCTGCGGCACCCGGACGGTTCCCTTTAACCTCGCCCGGTATACGGCCCTGCTCCAGCTTCCCGTGATTTTTCTCTATATCTACACGCTTGCCGTCTTTTTTTATTATGTCCTTGCGCCAAAGCGGATGACCGTCTCCGACTACCGGGCCTCCTCCCTCCGGCTGCAGCGCTGCTGCCTCGCCCTGATGGGATTTTTGCTGCTCTGCGGGGCCGCTGCCCTCCTTCATCTGTGCTTCACCGGCTTCCGGGAGGCTTCTTCCTCCCTGCTCTGTGCCGCCGGCACCCTGCTCAGCGCCGTTTTCATGGATATTTTATACCATACCGAAAAGAAGCTCCCCTATGAAAAGGAAAAAAGCCGGGACAAGCCGCCGAAAAACGGCGTTAAATGTCAATAAACAGAAAACGCCGGCGGATTCAGACGACAGCGGCCTCAGGCCTTCGTCCGGATCCGCCGGCGTTCTCCCGCTGCAGTTCCATAACCTTTGCACAACAAAAAACACCGTCCCCAATGGCATTCCATCAAAGACAGTGCTTTCGTGCGCCGCCAGGGGCTCGAACCCTGGACACCCTGATTAAGAGTCAGGTGCTCTACCAACTGAGCTAGCAGCGCTTATCCCGTATTCACTTCTGTGCCAGAGGCTTGTCTCATGGGCACGGACATTATTATATCTCAATGTTTTCATAAATGCAAGCGTTTTTTTATAATTTTTTTATTTTTTTCAACAGCGGATTTTTCGGTGATTTTTTTGTCATTTTTCATTATTTTTTTTATTATCTTGACAAATCTCCGTTTCCGTTCTAAAGTATCCTTGGGGAGCCGGATGAAGTCCGGCTGAGAAATAGGCCGTATGCTTATGACCCGTTGAACCTGTTGGATAATGCCAGCGTAGGGAACGATACGGATATTATATTCAGATCATTGTGACCGCTGGCGCATGCCGGCGGTTTTTTCGTCCCGCGCCTGCGGCAGAGGGTCCGCTTCGAAAAAAGGCTATCGGACCGGCATGAGCTTGAAAAGAAAGGAACCTGCAAAAAACCGATGAAAACAAACACCTGGGAACTGAAAGACGTGATCATGATGGCCGTACTGGGCGTGGTCTTTTCCGCCGTCTATATGGCCGTGTTCGAAGGCGGCCTCCTGATCAGCGCCGCTTTAATGCCGGCGGGCCTTTCCTCCTTCGGCTTCGAGCTGGTCTACGGCGTATGGTTCATGGCCGCCACTCTGGCCGCCTACATCATCCGCAAGCCCGGAGCGGCCCTGGCCGCCGAGATCCTGGCCTCTGCCATCGAGCTTCTCATGGGAAACGCCGGCGGCCTTGCCGTAGTTGTCACCGGCGTGATCCAGGGCCTTGGGGCAGAGCTGGCATTCGCCGCCTTCCGCTACCGGAAATGGGACTTCGTTTCCATGAGCCTGGCCGGGATCCTGGCCGCCGCCCTGATCTTCTGCTATGAGCTTTACTACTTAAACTACTATCTGCTGGCTCCCGGCCTGCTGGCCGCCCAGCTTCTGGTCCGTTTCTTAAGCGCGGCGCTTTTTTCCGGAGTCATCTGCAGGCTGGCCGGAGACGCGCTGGCAAAGACCGGCGTCGTAAAAAGCTACGCCGTCGGCGTTTCTGCGGACACAGGAACCATTTATGACGAGGAGGATTAATGCCATGGAAAAACTGAAAGTTGTACTGGACTGGTTTCCCAACACCAATCACACGGGATTCCTGCTGGCCAAAAAACGGGGATATTTTGCGGAAGCGGGCCTTGACGTAGAAATCTGCGGCGAGGTCCACGGCGAAATGGCCTTCCACGGAGGAGACTTTGTCTGCGGCCCGCAGATCGCAATGCTGGAGTGCATGGACCGCGGAATCGAAATGACCGCCATAGCGGTCCTGACACAGAAATGCGACTCCGGGATCGTCTCTTTAAAAGAAGCCGGGATCACGAGCCCCGGAAAGCTGGAGGGAAAGCGGCTGACCCACTGGGCCCCGGAATGGTTCCACAAATCCGTCCGCAGGCTGGTGGAAAAGGACGGAGGAGATTATGACAAGGTCCGCCTGATCCATATGGACGTAGGAGACATTGCCGCCACCCTGGGCACCCTGGCCGACGCCACCTGGGTCTATGAAAACTGGGAGAACCAGGTGCTTCTGGAGGCGGGAAAGGAGATCAACTATTTCAACCTGGGCGACATCGATCCGATTTTCGATTTCTGTGCGCCTGCCATGGCGGCCTCCCGCCGCATCCTTTCCGAACGGCCAACGGCCGTGAAGCGATTCCTGGGGGCCCTGGATCAGGCTTACCGGTGCGCAGCCGCCGATCCGGAGGGCGCCGTTCTCGAAGTGCGGGAATTTATGCCAGAAGATGCCTCGGACGCGCTGCTGATCCGCAGCCAGAAGCATCTTGCCCCGATCCTTCTCGACAGGCAGGGCCGGGGGGGACGCATTTCTGCCCGCCGCTGGAACCCCATGGCCGAATTTCTGGTCGAGGCGGGCGTAATCAAAGCCCGCATGGATCAGGAATTTACCAACGAGTATTTCCCCCAATGAGCATCCGGTTTGAGGCCCTGCAGTTTCGCTGCGCCCAAAAAGGAAAGCCGCTCTTCTCAGGCTTTTCGGCGGAGTTTAAACGGGAAAAAATCACCGTCCTGACCGGGGCCTCCGGCTGCGGAAAATCCTCCCTCCTCTATCTGGCCGCAGGGATTTACCCCCGCCACGCCGGCATCCTCTCCGGCGGACGCATTACCGTCGAAGGGGTGGATCCGGGCCCCATGTCTCCAAAGAACCGGTGCCGCCTGACGGGAATGATGTTCCAGAACCCGGCCCTCCAGTTCTGCATGGACACCGTGGAAAACGAGCTGATCTTCTGTCTGGAGAATATCTGCGTCCCCCCGGACGCCATGGAGGCCGCCATGGATCAGGCCCTGGATTTCTGCCGGATCCGGCACCTGAAAAAAAGGACACTCCTTTCCCTCTCCGGCGGAGAACGGCAGAAGGTCATGCTGGCCTGTCTTACGGCCCTGCGGCCCAAATGGCTTCTTCTGGACGAACCCTTCGCCAACATCGCCAGCCGCTCCGCCCGCGCCATTGCCGAAAAGCTGAAAGAGCTTCACCGGGAATACGGCATGGGGATCCTGGCCGTCGACCACAGGCTGGAGCACTGGCTTGCTGCCGCCGACGAGGTACGGATCCTGGAGGACGGCGTCCTGCTGCCGGAGGCCGTCGATCCCTCCGACCCGGATCTCTTAGAGTCTCGCGGCATCATCGTGCCCGGTCATTCCTACCGGCCGAAGCTTCTGCCGCCAAAAGCCGGGGAGGTGGTGCTGGAGCTTAAGAACATGTCCCTCTCCCACGGAAAAACAGAGGTATTAAAAAACATTAACGCCTCTTTCCGCCGGGGACTTATCTACGCCGTCACAGGAGAAAGCGGCTGCGGGAAAAGCAGCCTTTTCGGCGCCCTTTCCGGTCTTTATAAATACCGCGGCTCCGTGCTCCTTCGCGGAAAGGAGCTGCGCAAAACGAGAAAAAAGCAGATCGGACAGATGGGCTTCGTCGCCCAGAACCCCCAGGATCAGTTCGTAGGCGGCACCGTCCGCCAGGAGATCCTGGCCGGCCTCAGGGGAAAGGCCGGCGCCATGGAACGGTCAGAGGAAATCCTTCGGAAGATCCGTCTGTGGCGTTACCGGGACGTCTCCCCCTACCTTTTAAGCCAGGGACAGCAAAGAAGGCTGGGTACGGCCTCCCTGACAGCCTGCGGCGGCTGCCTTTTCGTCTGCGACGAGCCGGCCTACGCCCAGGACAGGCGCAGTACCATGGCTATTATGGAAGCCCTCTGCAGGCAGGCCAGAGAAGGCTCTGCAGCCCTGATCTTTTCCACCCACGACCTGCAGCTTGCAAAAGACTATGCCGACGAATTATGGAAACTGGAAGGAGGCACGCTCCATGCGCTCGATCGATCCCGCCTGTAAATTTATCGGCCTTCTGGCCATGACCCCCGCGCTGGCCCGGCATCACGACCCGGCCCTCAACCTGACGGCCTTCGCCCTCAGCCTGATCCTGATCCTGGCCGCGCGGGTAAAGCTTAAATCCCTGCTCCTCATGCTGGCCCCGGCCCTTTTCTTTGCCGCCGGCATGTTTTTCACGGGCTTCCGCTTTTCTGCGGGAAACGGCCTGCCGGTCAGCGAAAAGACCCTGGCCCTGGCCGATTCTGCCTTCCGAAACGGAATGGCCCAGGCATCCCGCGTCCTCGCCTATGCCGGGATCGGTTACCTCTTCGCCCTGACCACCGACCGGATCCTCCTGGTCCGCTCCTTCCAAAAGCGGTTTCATCTGCCGCAGGTCTTTGCCTACGGCCTTCTGGCCGCCTGGGGGATCCTGCCCCACATGATCCAGGAGTATAAACGGACAAGAGCCGCCTTTTTTGCGAGAGGGATCCGTACCTTTCCCGTTTCCCCGGCGCTCCTGACTCCCCTTCTGGTCAAATCCGTCCGCTGGTCGGAAGCGCTTTCCGCCGCCATGGAATCCAAAGGGTTTTCCGGAAACGAAAGGCGCACCGATTTCCGTCCGGTGCGCCTTAAGAAACAGGACCTGATCTTTCTGGGGATCTGCCTGCCCTTATCCGTCTTCCTCTTATTTGCAGCAGGGTGAACAGCCCTTATCCAATAGCTCCGCTACCTCTTTTAAGCACTTCTGGATCTTTAAGGCCTTCCTGTTCAGATCCTGTTTATCACAGAGACAACAGGACAGCTTTTCCTGCAGGGTCATCTTTCTTCTCAACGAAACCGCTCCTCCCCGGCGTTCTTACCATATTATATGCGCCGGACAGGCATTGGGACCTCAGGAAGGCCCCCTGTCAGCGGACGGCCGTCAGCCTGCAGATGGCCTGACCCTGTCCGGAAAACTTCTGCTCGTACTCCGTCATCACATTCCCCGTACACAGGGCCTCGTCTCCGTGAAGGTCAAAGGTATGGCCAAGAAGCCTCCAGCCGCCCGACCTTATGGATTCCAGGGAATACTCGAACAGCTCCCGGTTATCCGTCTTAAACTCCAGCAGGCCGCCCTCCTTCAGAAAGCCTTCGTACCGTTTTAAGAACGCCGGCGAGGTCAGCCGGCGCTTTGCATGGCGGGCCTTGGGCCAGGGATCGGAAAAATTCAGATAGATCCGCTCCACCTCTCCCGGCGCGAATATCGTTTCCAGCGCCTCCGCCTGCACGTTTAAAAGCCGCAGGTTGGGAAGCTCCGGTCCCTCCGCAAGCTTTTCTGCGGCACGGACCAGCACGCTGGCATACATCTCCACCCCCACGTAATTGACTTCCGGATGGAGAGCCGCCAGCTCCAGAAGGAACTTTCCCTTCCCCATGCCGATTTCCACATGGATCGGGTTCCCATTCCCAAAAACCGCTTCCCACGCTCCCCGGTCCGTCTCCGGCTCAGTCTCCACATAAGCACATTCTGCCAGGGCTTCTCTGGCCCCTTTCACGTTTCTCAGCCTCATTCTCTGTAATTCCTCTCATTTTTAGTCGTTTTTTGGGCTCTGACCCCCACTTTTAGCAAAAAATACCGGAATATTCTGGGTTTTGCTTGCCACAATCGGCATTTTCCATTATAATAGATGCCATCAATGGTTAGTGTTGTCTTATAACACTGTTTTTCTTACTACTTTTATCAAAGGAGTTATCAATCCAATGAAGAAATTGTCACGGGTATTCTGTCTGCTCCTTGGGGCTTTATACCTTTTATCCGCCGTGTACGGCCAATCTGTTCTTGCCGCCGGGGAAGTTCCTTCCGGCGAGCCTGCCAAAGAGCCGTCCAGCCTGGCCGAATGGCCCGCCGGGCCTGCCCTGGAGGCGGAAGCCGGCATCCTCATCGACGCAAAGACCGGTACGGTCCTGTTTGAAAAAAACGGGGAAGAGCGCCTCTACCCGGCCAGCATTACCAAGCTGATGACCGCCCTTCTGGTCCTGGAAAACGCCCCCATGTCGGACGTGGTGACCTTTTCCTACGAAGCCGCCACCAGCATTGAATACGATTCCAGCAACATCGCAGTCACCGACGGGGAACAGCTTACCGTCGAGCAGTGCATGTACGCCCTTCTGCTTCATTCTGCCAACGAGGTGGCCAACGGCCTGGCCGAGCACGTGGCCGGGAGCATGGACGCTTTCGCCGAAATGATGAATCACCGGGCCCGCCAGCTGGGCTGCACCAACACTCATTTTGTCAACGCCCACGGCCTCCACAACGAGAATCATTATTCCTCCTGCCACGACATGGCCCTGATTATGAAGGAACTGATTCACAACGAGACCTTCATCCGGCTCTCTTCTGCCGAAAAATACACCATCGAACCCACAAACAAGCAGCCGGAAGCCCGTTATCTCCACCAGAGCCACAAAATGCTCACCCAGTCGGAGTATACCTACGAGGGCACCGTAACCGGGAAGAACGGCTATACGCCCGAAGCGGGCAACACGCTGGTGACCTATGCCGTCCGCGGGGACATGGAGCTGATCGCCGTTTCCATGAAGTCCAACTGGAAGCATTACTCCGACACCATCGCCATGCTGAATTACGGCTTCGACAATTTCACTTCCTATAATATGGCGGATGCTCAGATCGACGCCCTGTCCGAGCTGGACTTCCTCTCCGCCTCCCAGAAAGTTTTCGATACCTCGGCGGCTGATTTTAAGCTCTCGGACGACGGCTGGGCCATCCTGCCAAACGGCGTTCCCGCCGCTTCCCTGGAAAGCAGCCTGACCTTAAATTCCGGCGCCTCCTCCAATCAGGTCGCAGATATCACCTATTCTTATCAGGGCGTGCCCCTGGGCTACGGCTCCCTGCTCCTGACCGACGACGGAAATGCCCATTTCGATTTCGGCGCCCATGCGCCAAAAGAGGCGGAACAGGCAGACGATGCCCCGAACGCACCGGAGGAGGCTGCGGAAAAATCCGGAAACGGCAGCTCTGACAGCGAAAAATCCGACGAGGGCAGGCCCGGCATCCTTGGATCCGTGAAAAAATTTTTCTCTTCCCTCGTTTCCAGGGTCTTTGAAAACCCCTGGCTCCTGGCATGGGCCGCCGGCGGCGTCCTTGCGCTTATCCTGCTTATTTTCCTGATCCGGAAGCTTTGGCGCCTGTGGAAACGGCGCCCTCCCAAAAATCCCATGCTGGTCCGGGCAAAACAGGCCAAAAAGGATTTCCGACGCAGATACCGCAGGCGTCACAGACGGTTCCGCAGAGAAAGCGAAACCATGGAACGAAGATAGGTCCGGGCAGATCCCCCGGACGGAGGTCCTCAGACAGAATTCTTAAGTCTTGCCTTTTTCCTTTTTTTCTTTTCCAGCTCTTTCTTTTTCAGGCGGAGCTCCTCAGTCTCCGCCTCGGAAATGAGCTTCAGGGTCTTCACGGCGAACACGCCGCCGCTTTCCGCCTTCTTTAATCTCAGCTTCCCCTTCATATAGCCATGCTCCGGACAATAAGCCAGACACAGATAATTCCTGCCTCCGGCCGGGAACCACCGCACCTTTTTGCGCAGGCTCCTGCCGCAGACATAGCATTTGGTGGAAACGATCCCCCGGTCCTCCATCATGTGCTCCCTGGTATCGAAGATCCGGGAAACGTCTTTGGCATACCGGTCAAAGACGATATGGAGCTCCTCCTCCTTTTTTTCCGGCAGACGGAAATAATCCACGGAAAGGTACTGGCTCACTGCGTCCATATCCATCCGTTCCATGATCTTTGCCGTATACAGGGTATCGTCAAGGGCCCTGTGGAAGGGAATGTCTTCTTCTATTTCCAGATACTCCACCGCATCCTTCAGGGAACGGCGGCTTTTCCCGTCCTCATACAGGAGGCTGAACAGCTTCTGCACGTCATAATACAGAAGCGGCTTCTTTAAGGGATTTTCCACCCGGAAATATTTCAGATTCCGCTGAAGCTCTGTGAGATCCATGGACCCCCAGGTGCACATGACATAATCCTCCCCGCACCAGGCAAAAAAATCCTGTATGACCTCCGGAAAGCTCCGGGCCGCACGGAGCTCCCCCATGTCCATCTGAAGGATCTCCTTCGTTTTATAATGAAGCTTCCGGTAAACCGCCGGCCGGATCATCTCCTGAAACCGGCTGCGCACCCTCCGCTCCTTATCCAGCTTCACCGCCCCGATTTCAATAATCTCAAAAGGAAGCCCGAACCGTTCCCCGGCCTTTCCCCTGGGGCTCTGGTTCCATTCCAGATCCAGTACGATATAGTCCACGCCCGGACACCTCCTTCCTCATGTTCTCGTTTTCCTGTCCGTTCGTTTTTCATTCTACCATAACAGGAGCCTTTGCGCAATTTCAACTTCCCGGACCTCTCGGTGAAAAAAACTCGGAAACCTCTTGACACGGCCCGGAAACTGTGTCATGATACAGCTTAGGATACCTGATGCGTGTCCGTTACAAATTCATATAAGTCCGCAATTCCCTTATTCAGAGTGGTGGAGGTACATAGGACCTGTGAAGCCACGGCAACCCCCTTTCGGGAAGGTGCCAACCTGAGCGAGATATCGAACAATAAGAGGATGAGATACGAAGTCTATCAAAGTCCGCTTATGGCGGGCTTTTTCCGTGCACGAGAGTGCCGGCAGAAAGGAGAAGCTTTATGGAAAAGTACCTGTTTACTTCCGAGTCGGTGACGGAAGGCCATCCCGACAAAATGTGCGACGCCATTTCCGACGCCATCATGGACGCCATGTTAGAGCAGGATCCCATGAGCCGGGTCGCCTGCGAGACCTGCTGCAATACCGGCTTCGTCATGGTCATGGGCGAAATCACCACCAAGGCTTACGTGGACATTCAGAAAATCGTCCGGGAAACCGTTTTGGAAATCGGCTATGACAAATCGGAATACGGCTTTGACGGCAACACCTGCGCCGTCATGGTGGCCATTGACGAGCAGTCCGCAGACATCGCCATGGGCGTGAACAAGGCTCTGGAGGCGAAGGAAAACCAGATGTCCGACGAGGAAATTGAAGCCATCGGCGCCGGCGACCAGGGCATGATGTTCGGCTATGCCACCAATGAGACGGAGGAATACATGCCCTACCCCATCGCCCTGGCCCATAAGCTGGTAAGACAGCTCACAAAGGTCCGCAAGGACGGCGTCCTCACCTATCTGCGGCCCGACGGCAAGAGCCAGGTGACGGTAGAATACGATGAAAACGGAAAACCGGTCCATCTGGATGCGGTGGTGCTCTCCACCCAGCACGATCCGGACGTGACCCAGGAACAAATTCATAACGACATCCGCAAATACGTGTTCGACCCGGTGCTTCCCGCCGAGCTGGTGGATGAAAAGACCAAATTCTTCGTCAATCCCACCGGCCGGTTCGTAATCGGCGGCCCCCACGGCGACAGCGGCCTCACAGGACGCAAGATCATCGTCGACACCTACGGCGGCTACGCAAGGCACGGCGGCGGCGCCTTCTCCGGAAAAGACTGCACCAAGGTAGACCGCTCCGCAGCCTATGCGGCCCGCTACGTGGCAAAGAACCTGGTAGCTGCCGGTTTGGCCGACAAATGCGAAATCCAGCTTTCCTACGCCATCGGCGTGGCGCAGCCCACCTCCGTTATGGTAGACACCTTCGGCACCGGGAAGCTCTCCGACCAGAAGCTGGTGGATATCATCCGTGAAAACTTTGATCTGAGGCCCGCCGGGATCATCAAAATGCTGGATCTCAGAAAGCCCGTATACAAGCAGACGGCCGCCTACGGACATTTCGGAAGAAACGATCTGGATCTTTCCTGGGAGCGTCTGGACAAGGTCGACACCTTAAAGAAATATCTGTGACATTCCCTAACCGGTATGGGGGCTTGTGACCCATTGGGTTTTATGCTAAAATGTGACCAGTACGGGCCGGACGCCTGCGGGCGGACGGGAAATCCCCGAAGGACAGGAGTGACTGACAGTGGAAGAAAAACACACCCACACCCATATCGGAAAAAACGGCGAAGTGATCACCCATTCCCATGACGGAACCGATCACTGCCATGGCGGCCATCCTCACGTGCACGCCAATACAAAAGCCGTGCTGAACCGGCTCAGCCGGGCCATCGGCCATCTGGAATCCATCCGGCGGATGGTAGAGGACGGACGGGACTGCAGCGAGGTTCTGATCCAGCTTTCCGCCGTGAAATCCGCCATCAACAACACCGGAAAGGTGATCCTCCAGGACCATATCGAGCACTGCATCGTGGATGCGGTGGAATCCGGTGACCACGAAGCCCTGGAGGAACTCTCAAGGGCCATTGACCGGTTTGTAAAATGATCGGAAAACGATCGTAAATACCAAAAACAAGCCTCGGAGCCGTCCGCCCCGGGGCTTGTCCCTTTCATATCAAATCTCCGTAAACGTGCACCGCTCCCGGATCCCGGACGCATCAATATGAAACACCAGGGTTCCGTCGGCCAGGACCTCCTGTTCGTAGGAAACGGCTTTTCCTTTGAATTTCTTCTTTACATATTCCTCCGGGCTGGCAAGCTCCGCTTCTTCTATAAACACGTCCCGCATCTGGTTATTGGCGCACTGGTTAAAAATCTCCCATACGATCTCATACTCTTTCATGCTTTTCCCCCGTCTCCCGCCATGGCAGGAGTCCTGATCCCATTGCCCTCCGGCAGCTTAGCCGGGCGCTTTACTGCAGGTCCCTGTCGCTGGTGTACACCAGTGCGCACATGCCGGCTCCCACGTGCGCTCCGATGACCGGGCCGATATCGGCAATAATGGCGTCTTTGATAAGCCCCCGCTCCAGGAGAGTCTCCTGCAGCTTCCCGGCCAGCTCCAGGTTGGCCGCATGGCCGATAACCACGGTCTGCCCGCTGCTTTGGTATCCCTCCGACTCAATCTTCTGACAGAAGGTCTCCAGCACCTTTTTCGACCCGCGAAGCTTCGCCGCCGTCACCAGCTTCCCTTCTCTGTCTACAGAAAGAAGCGGCTTTACGCCCAGGGCAGTTCCAAGAATCGCCGCCGCCGCAGAGATCCGGCCTCCCTGGCGCAGATGCTCCAGGTCGTCCACTACGAACCAGTGACGCACCTTCAGACGGTTTTCATAAATCCACCGCTCCAGCTCCTCCATGGAAAGCCCCTCCTGCTTCTTAAGGCCCGCCCGATAGGCCAGGAGCCCCTCGCCGATCGATGCGCACAGAGAATCCACGCTGACGATCCTTCTCCCCGGATACTTCTCCATCAGAGTATCCGCCGCCAGAAGAGACGCCTGGTATGTTCCGCTTAAGCCCGAAGAAAAGCAGAGATACAAAATGTCCAGCCCCTTCTCCAGAATCGGGGAAAACACTTCTTCATAGGTAAAATAATTAATCTGGCTGGTGCTGACCTTGTCCCCGGCCTTCACCCGCCTGTAAAATTCCTCAAAGCTCATTTCTCTGGCATCGGCATAATGCTGATAGGGCTTCTCGTTCACCAGAAATTCCATCGGTACGACTTCCACTCCCAGCTTCGCAAAAAGCTCGCCAGGCAGATCCGCCGTGCCGTCCGTCACAAGTACATAGTCTGCCATCCTGTCCTCCCCCGGCCTTTTCCGCCGCAAACTCCGTAATTTTCGTATTTTTATGTAACCGGGAGATCCCGCTCCCGGTGCCGTTCCATCCATTGTATCGATATTCAAAGTATTTGTCAATGATTCCCTCCGGATTTCCCGCAGACGGTCATTTTTTCACCCAGACCTCCACATTCCGGTCCACGCCCATCCGGTTGGCCACGGCACAGTTATCCACCAGCACGTCGATTCTCTTCCCTTTGATGCCGCCGCCGCAGTCCTCGGCCACATATTCATAATCCAGGCCGCCGATGCGCACATGAGTATAATAAGGGATCACCGAAGGGTCCACGGCAATGGTATGGTGGAGCTGCATGGGCTCCTGGGTACTTGTCTGCCAGGCCCACTGATCGTTGCAGCAGGAAAGCGGACAGTAATAGGTAATCACCCAGTCGTCCCCCAGGCTGACCCAGCCGCCTGCCGAAGCCTCCTCTGCCTCTGTTTCTTCCGAAGGCTGCTGCGCCGCCGTTTCTCCGGCCTGCTCTGCAGGCGCCTGCCCTTCTCCGCCCTCTGCGGCCTCTTCCGTCCCCGGTCCGGCCGCCATGAGCATCTGCCCCACGCTTGCCGCCAGCCCTCCGGCCGCTGCCGCCGAGCCGGCCGTCTGCGGCTCTGCGTCCCAGTCCGGCTCGCCCACCATGGACACGCCGTCCTCCCTGGACGGCTCATAATCTCTGATCCACCGGATGTCAAATCCGGCAATATGGCTACCTGCCTGTGCCCACGCCCGGTTTCCCGCGATAAGCATCAGAAGAGACATTCCAATACCTGTGACAAATCGTTTTCTCATGAAAATCTTCCTTTCTTTTCATAATATGGATTTGTCATAGTATTGCCTTATTTTCCTGATTTATTCCAGAATTTCCCTCTTACGGGTACCCCCTCCGAGGCAGGTCACACCACAAGATGATACAGCCGGAAAATAAAACGGCTGCCCTTCCCCGGTTCGCTCTCCGCCTCGATCTGCCCGCTCTGGATGCTCAGGATGTACTTCGCCATGGCCAGCCCGATGCCGACGCTGTCCCTTCCCGCATTCCTTCCTCTGTAAAACCGCTCAAAAATATGGGGAAGATCCTCCGGCGCAATCCCCTCGCCGGTGTCCTCCACCACCAGCTGCGTGTAAATTCCCCTGGTCTCACTGTAAACGGCGATCGTGCCGTTTTGCGGCGTGTGCTCCATGCAGTTTTTCACCACGTTGGCAATGGCCTCCGCCGTCCAGTGAAAATCACAGACCAGATGCATATCCTCCGGAATGTCCGCCACAAAGGTCTGGTTCTTTAATTCCATGGGGATCAGAAGATGCTCCGTGGCCTTCTTCACCAATTCCTTTACGGAGACCCGCTCCTTCTTAAACTGAATGGTCCCGGCGTCCAGCTTGGACATTTTAAGAAGAGAAGAAAGCAGCCACTCCATCCGCTCCAGCTGGGAATGGACCGCCTTTACAAACTCCTCCCGCTGCTTCGCCGGAAGCTCCGCATCCCGCAGAATGTCCGTCATCACCATCATGGAGGTCATCGGCGTCTTTAACTGGTGGGAAATATCCGACAGGGAATCGGCCAGATAAGCCTTATCGGCAAGCAGAAGCTCCGCCTGAGTTTCCAGCTTCGTCACCAGCTTATAAATGTCGTTCCGCAGGATGCTCAGCTCCCCCTCGGCATTATCCGGAAGATCCAGCTTCCACTCCCCGTTCAGCACCCTCTTCAGATACCGTGAAAGAGCCGCAAGCTTCCGGTAACGCACCAGGCTCCCCGTCAGAAAGACAAAAAGCCCCGCCGCAAAAAACGCCAGGAACCACAGAAAGGCCCGTCTGGACTCTGCGAACACCGCACTGCCGCAGATCACGCCCGCCGCCGCATAAGCCATGCACCCGTACTTGATTTCTTTGTTTCGAAACATATCACTCCCCCAGCCGATAGCCCAGCCCCCGCACCGTCCTGATCAGATCCGCCTCTCCGTTTCCGCCGCCGAGCTTTTCCCGGAGCCTTTTAATATAAACAGTCAGAGTATTGTCATTGACATAGTCGCCGCCCACGTCCCACAGGCTCTCCAGAAGCTGATTCCGGCTTAATACCCGGCCCTCCGCCTGCATAAGGGTCAGAAGCAGCCGGTATTCCATGGCCGTCAGGAAAAGCTCCTCCTCCCCCTTATAGACCTTGGCCTGCAGCGGATGCACGGTGATGTCCCGGATCCGGAACACCTGCTCCGAGGCGTCCGTTTTCCGGTAACGGCGCAGCACCGACTTCATTCTGGAAAGAAGCTCCCGGATCCGAAAGGGCTTGGTAATATAGTCGTCGGCCCCCATGTCCAGCCCCATGACCACATTGCCCTCGTCGTCGCAGGCCGTCAGGAAAATCACCGCCGTATCCTCCCGCCGCTTCGCCAGCTTGCAGACCTCATAGCCGTTCCCGTCGGGCAGGGTTACGTCCAAAAGGCACAAATCAAAGCGTTCCTCCTCCAGCGCCTTCCCCGCCTCCGCCGCCGTATGACAGGTACGGACCTCGTAGCCCTCCTGCTTCAACGAATATTCCAGGCCCATGGCAATGCCGTGGTCATCCTCCACAAATAAAACCTTCATTTCCGCATCTCTTCCTTTCAACCAGGCCCCGGCGTCCGCACCGCAGCATTTTCCGTTCCATTCTATCACAAACAATGGGATTTTTCATGAAAATTAAGAAAAAACAACGATGATATTTCCCGTCTTCATGGTATACTGTTATCATCATTCTTATACTAAGAAGGGCTGTTACCAATGATCGCTGTTTTATTATCGCCTTTATACATTCTTGTCACCCTCTATCTGCTTCGCTGGAACCTCTGGTGGTTCTCGGCCTGCGGCGCCTTTTTCCGAAGGAAATGGTTCCGCATCTTTTATTCCGTTTTTTTCCTGCTGATCTCCCTTTCCCTGATCTTTGCCTTTTTTATCCGGGAGCCCTCTTTAAAATGGTTCTTCAAGCATTTAAGCAACTACTGGCTTGGGACCCTCCTGTATATCACCCTGGCCGTGGTTGTCAGCGATCTCATCCGGATCCTCCTGCTCCACTGTGACCGGGTCAACAAAATCAAGCTCCATTCCCGGAAAACCTTTGTCATAAGCGGCGGGATCGTCATCGCCGTCATTCTCTCCTTAAGCGCCTACGGCATTATCCACGCCCGTGATCTGAAGATCACGCAGTATGACGTCACCATCGGTAAAGCCTGCAAAACCGGGGATCTTAAGGTGGTGCTGATTGCCGACCTTCATATGGGCTACAGCATCGGGCGCCGCTATATCGAACATATGGCGGAAAGGATTAATGCCCTGGAGCCGGACCTGATCTGCATCGCCGGCGACATCTTTGACAACGATTACGACGCCCTGGACGATCCGGCCGCCATTACCGCCGCCTTAAAAGGCCTGAAGAGCACCTACGGCACCTATGCCTGCTGGGGAAACCATGATATTGACGAAAAGATCCTGGCCGGCTTTACCTTCGGCAGCGGAAATGCCCTGACCGACGATATGCGCATGGCAGGGCTCCTGGAAGATGCAGGGATCACCCTGTTAAACGACGAGACCGTCTGCATTGAAGACGCCTTCTACCTGGCCGGCCGCAGGGATCCGGACCGGGTAAAAAAGCTCGAACACACAAGAAAAACGCCAAGGGAGCTGACCCTGGGCCTGGACCCGTCAAAGCCCCTCCTGGTCATGGACCATCAGCCGAAAGAGCTGGACGAGCTGGCGGCGGCCGGCGTGGACGCCCAGCTTTCCGGCCATACCCACAACGGCCAGCTCTTCCCCGGAAACCTGCTGATCCATCTGTTCTGGGAAAACCCCTACGGCCTCGAAAAAAGAGGCGGCATGTACTCCGTCGTCACCTCCGGCGTGGGCATCTGGGGCCCTGACATGCGCATCGGGACCGACAGCGAAATCGTGGAGATTACCGTGCATTTTGCTAAACAATAGCTCCGCATCCCTCTCCTGTCAGATGCACCGTCTCATATCCGTGGCCCGTCGCAGGGAGGAATTTCTCAATTACGTCCCTCGTTCTCATCTTCAGGCTGGATGTACAAACGCACGGATGGCAGCCCAGATACTCTCCCTCCAGCACATCCTCATCAATCAGAAGCCGCACGGCATGTTCCTTATCATTCATCAGCCCCATGACACTTACCGCACCCGGCTCTATATCCAAATATTTAAGCATCGCTCCCGCATCTGCAAACGACAGCCGCGCGGAATTTATCTGCGATGAAAGCTCCCTGGTCCTGAACTTCTTATCTCCCGGCATCATAAGCAGATAATAATCCGTTTTCTGCCTGTTGCAGAGGAATAAATTCTTGCAGATCAATACCCCGAGTATGGCGTCTATCTCAATGCAGGCTTCCATATTATCCGCAGGTTCATGGTCTGTACGCTCATATTCAATTCCAAGGCTGTCCAGGAACTCATATGTCCTGATCTCCCTTGGAAGCCGTCCGTCTATATTTTCGGGCCTTCCGTTATAAAGTTCCATCAGCTATCCTCCGGTGTCTTGAAAAATTCCACTTTTCAGCCATTACGGCGGCAGTAAGGTATTCCGCTCTATTACCTTTCAAATCTGTAAAATCATATCTTATATTGTATTCCGTTATCGGAAGGAGCGCAAGTTTTTTGGCCAAATGCTGCAAAAAAGCCTGACTGCTACGCTTTCTATCATTAAGGAAGATTTATGCTGACCGTTTTCGATGCACTTGCCGTATTAGAACGCAAAACATTTTAGAAGGGAAGCTGTAAAAAAGTACACTTTTGGGAAAGTACACTTTTGGAAAAATATAAGGCTGTAATAGTATAAAGGTACACTTTTCTTTGATATTGTCAATATTGGTTGACACTTTTTTTACAAGGATATCAATGTCTAAACAGCAGCATCCGGAGATTCATACTATCTCTGTCGTTTGACCATAAGAGTGAGTCCCTTATTGGCGGAGCATATCCTCCTGTTGTTCCAATATCCGATGAAATATCGAAAGATGAGGGTCTTCACTTCCTCCACTGTCATTTTCTTTGTATAATGCCTCCCATAGAGGAGTTCCTCTTTCATCTGCGCCCACATGCCCTCGCATCGTGCGTTGTCATGGCAGCGTCCCCCGGCGCTGTTCATACTTTGAAGAATGCCGTATCAAGAAACATCATTCTCTGCCTTTTGCAGACTTCCGACGGCTGGCAGCGAAAAAAGCGCTTGCTTCCTCAAGAAATTCATTTTGAAAAGGAATACTTTCAATACCATCCCCCAGCTTAGCGGATATAACCTTTTTCCGCAAGAGCGGTAAGCTTATCTCTTATTTTTTTCATATTAACAGCGGAAGCCCCTATTGATAGATTCCTACAGAAATCCGATATTTTTCTTCATATTCCCCTTTATCATCTGCTAATACTGTAACCACTGTCAGAATCTTAAAATACTGCTTGTCCATACATAACCATTCTTTTAGAAACTTAATTCGTTCTTCCACTTTTTTCTCCTATTTGTTATACATGGATTAAACCGAACAGGGAGAAAATCCCCCTTTCCTTTTTTCATCAATAAAACTGCCCGTTTTGGACAATTTTTCCCATTTACCTTATATTCAATTTTAGAAATTGCTCGGCGTATACCGTACTGTAACGATATGAACTTCTTTCTTTTTCTTTATCAAACGGTAGATAATGCAATAATTTTTGACAATAACTGACGGTAATTTCCGTCTTTATAAACACCGACGCGGCGAATTGCGCCACGTTCTGGTAACTGCTCAAGACTGAAAATCGCTTCTTCCACTTCATCAACCATATTCAAAGCTGTGGCGGGTTCCAGGAGAGTTTCGGCAATATAGCAGATAGTATGTTATAATTTATGTGTTGCTCACCGACACCCGCAACAGGGAGGAGGTGTTTGCATGGAAGTTGTGATTTCTTTTTTAGTTGCTGTTTTGGCTGGTGTAGCC
>CATJIW010000112.1 GCA_949740745.1 uncultured Lachnospiraceae bacterium
GAAGCATGGGCATGTCCATGAGCGCCTGCACCATTCCCGCAGTAGGGAAGCCCGGATTCGTACTGGAGGAAAACGAGATTGAGATCGGCATGGGCATCCACGGCGAGCCCGGCATCAGCAAATCTGAGATCAAGGAGTCCAAAGAGCTTGCGAAGATCCTTCTGGACAAGATCCTGGAGGACTATAGGGCCTCCGGCATCGAGACGGAGGGCGGCGAGTTTGGCCTGATGGTAAACGGACTGGGCGCCACTCCCCTGATGGAGCTTTATATCCTGAACGGCGACGTGCAGGCGTATCTGGCAGAAAAAGGCGTTAAGGTTTACAGGACCTTTGTGGGCAACTACATGACGGCTCTTGAGATGGCAGGCTGCTCCCTGACCCTTATGAAGCTGGACGACGAGCTGAAAGAGCTTCTGGACGCTCCCAGCGAGGCGCCTGCGTTCCGGGTCTGATCCGGCGGTCTGCATGTTTACAGGGGCTTGCCGGAATGCCTGGCGCAGCAGGCTTTGGAAGGACATGCTGCCAGAATTTTCCGATAATTTCACATCTCGCAAACGCCTGGCATGTTTAATTAAGAAGAAAGGAATGATAAATATGGGATTTCAGTTGACAAGCAAAGATTATGTGGAATATATTAAGCTGGCTTATCAGAAAATCCACGCCAGCGGGGATTATATCACGGAACTGGACGCTGCCACCGGCGACGGCGACCATTGGGCCAACATCGACAGCGGTTTCGGGAAGCTTAACGAGATTTCGGAATCTCTGGCAGAGATGACCCTGTTCGAGCAGTTTAAGCAGATCGGAAAGACTATGATGTCCGTGATCGGCGGCTCTTCAGGCGTTCTTTACGGCAGCGCTTATCTGGCGGCGGCCAAGACGCTGAAGGACAAGGAGGTCATCGGCAATGAGGAGCTTTGCGGCGTCCTTTCGGCCATGCTGGACGCAATCATGTCCAGAGGCAATGCCCAGCCCGGATGGAAGACCATGATCGACAGCCTTCACCCGGCGGCAGAATGCTATAAGGCATGCCTGGCGGAAGGGCTTTCCGAGGAGGAGACGCTTAAGAAGGTGAAGCAGGCGGCCCTGGACGGCGCAGAGAGCACCAGAGGCATGGAGGCGGTGAGAGGCCGCGCCACGTATCAGGCAGATAAGGGCGTGGGACATTTGGATCCCGGTGCGGTTACCATGTCCTATCAGATCGAGACCCTGACGGATTATGTCCTTTCCAGGCTGTAAGACCTGCGGGAACTGACAGGAAGGAATGGCAAAGGCGGGCGTATAAAATGGAGAAAAATCCCCTGATGATCAATCAGACGCTTCTGAAAACGATCCCGGATTCGGTGAAACGGTTTGCAGAGGTGATCGCAAGGACGGCGGACGCAGATGTGCGTATCGTGGACAACAATCTGAGCGTGGCGGGGGAGGCCGTTTTATACTACCGCCTTTCTGCGTCCATGGGTTTGGACTCTGTGATCGGACAGGTGCTGGCGCGGCAGAAACGGCTCCTGGTGGAGGACCGGCGGCAGTCGGAGCTTTGCAGAAGCTGCCGTTCTCATGGAGACTGTGAGATCTGCAGCATGGCGGGGGTGCCGGTCTTTTTCGAGGGACGAGTCATCGGGGCGATCGCACTTTTTTTTCCTGCGCGCCGGGCCTTCGGCATGTTCCGGAACCTGGAGGCTGCTGCTGACTTTGCGGCTCAGATGGCGGAGCTTCTGGCGGAGAAGCTTCGGGAAAGCGACGAGCTTGCAAGGGCAAGGCGGGAGAGCGGGGAGCGGGAGCAGGTGCTGGAATGCGTGGAGGACGGGGTGGTCTGCACGGATCCTGCCGGGGAGATCCTTTCCTGCAACCGGGCCTTTGTCTCCATGTTCGGCCTGAAGGAGAGCCTTCGGGGGGAGAATCTGCAGATGCTGCTTTCCCACCGGATGATCCGTGACTGTTTTCGGAAGAAAACGATGTTCCGGAACCTGAAGATTGCCCTGGAAAGGGGAATGCATTCCTTCTATGGCTTTTTGTCCTGCCGGGAGATTCTGACCGGAGGGGAGAAGCGGCTTGTGTTCTGCTTCCGCCCCATGGATCATATCTGGACGGCGGCCAACCAGGCGGGAAGCGGCTCTTTGGTCACGCTGGAATGGTGTCGGGACTGGCTTTTTACGGAGGAGACGGCGGACCGGGCCAAGGCACTGGCGGCTACGCTTCTTCCGGTTTTGATCTGCGGGCCGGAGCGGTGCGTCAATGAGATGGCGGCCAAGGCAGTCTGTAATTATTCGGACCGGAGCGGCATGGGGATCGTGCCGGTTTACTGCAACAACCTTTACCGGGAATTTTTCGAGCAGTTTCTGTTCAGCAGCTTCGGAGAGCTTCAGAGGGCCAGAGGAGGGACGCTGGTTCTTTATGACGTGGAAAATCTTCCTTTTTATCTTCAGGAGCGTCTGCTGGATTTTATGAAAACGGGATGTGCCGGCTCCGGAGGGCCGGACGGGGCCGGGAGCGGCGTGCGGCTGATTTTTACGACCACGAAGGATTTAAAGGCTCTGGCCGGGGAAGGCCTTTTTCTGGAAAAGCTGTATTACCGTCTGGAAAAAAACAGGCTCCTGCTGGATTCTTTTTACGGGGACCGGGCAAGGCTGGCGGCGGCGCTGGATCTGGGAGAGGCGTTTTACCGTTCCAGATATGAAAACGAGCCGGTCGCTTTAAGCAGGTCCGCCAGACAGTGGCTCCTGAACAAGGACTGGGGAGAGGATCCCAACGAGGTGGATAAGATCCTGGAAAAGATTGTCCGAAACGGCGGGGGGACGGTCACGGACAGGGACCTGGCGGCCATGGGGATCCGGAGGTTTAAGGAAACGGAGGTTTCGGCCATTTCCGATCTGGAGAGGGAGCGGATCGCCGGGCTTTTGAAGGCGGGCTGCAGCAAGGTGGAGATTGCAAGGCTCCTTGGGATCGGGAGGGCCACTCTGTACCGGAAGATGGCGGAATATGAGCTGGATTACGGCAGAAAGAAAAAGAAGCAGAAGTAAAAACGGGACTATGCAGAAGGGAAAGCTGCGGCAGGCAAAGCTTTTTCCGGCGTCTACATTTTTCTTGCACCCTCAGGCGCTTTTATGTATAATAGTAGGGACAAAAACTGAAAATGACGACAACAGGAAGAAAAAAACAGGGGGAAAGCTATGTCTCAGAGAAAAGATATCCACAAGGTATTGATCATCGGTTCCGGACCCATTATCATCGGACAGGCCTGCGAATTTGACTATTCGGGCACGCAGGCGTGCAAGGCGTTAAGGAAGCTAGGCTATGAGATCGTGCTGGTGAATTCC
>CATJIW010000113.1 GCA_949740745.1 uncultured Lachnospiraceae bacterium
AGATGTATCTGGGCGATATTTATACCATATCCGTGAATCTGGCGGGACTTCCGGGAATCAGCGTTCCCTGCGGCCTGGATGGGAAAGGGATGCCCATCGGCCTGCAGCTGATCGGGGACTGCTTCCAGGAAAAGAAGCTCTTCCGGGCGGCCTATGCCTATGAGCAGACCAGGGCTTACGTGCATTGCCCCCTTGCGCAGAAAGGAGTGTCGGAAGCATGAGCAAACAGTATGAAACCGTCATCGGCCTGGAGGTCCATGTGGAGCTGGCGACGAAGACCAAGATTTTCTGCTCCTGCAGCACGCAGTTCGGCGGGGAGCCCAATACCCATACCTGTCCCGTCTGCACGGGAATGCCGGGCTCCCTGCCCGTCCTCAACAGACAGGTGGTGGAGTATGCGGCGGCGGTGGGCCTTGCCACAAACTGTACCATTACCCGGAACGGCAGATTTGACCGGAAGAATTATTTTTACCCGGACAATCCGCAGAATTACCAGATTTCCCAGCTTTATTTCCCCATCTGCCGGGACGGCGGCGTGGAGATCGAGACGGAGGCGGGGAAGAAGGTGATCCGGATTCACGAGATCCATATGGAGGAGGATGCGGGTAAGCTGATCCATGACGAATGGGAGGACTGCACGCTGGTGGACTTTAACCGGAGCGGCGTGCCCCTGATCGAGATCGTTTCCGAGCCGGATATGCGCTCGGCGGAGGAGGTGATCGCCTATCTGGATAAGCTTAGGCTGATCATTCAGTACCTGGGGGCTTCCGACTGCAAGCTTCAGGAGGGCTCCATGAGGGCAGACGTGAACCTGTCAGTCCGGGAGGCGGGAAGCGAGACCTTCGGAACCAGGACGGAGATGAAAAATTTGAATTCCTTCAAGGCCATTGCCAGGGCTATCGAGGGAGAGAAAAACCGCCAGATCGACATTTTGGAGGGGGGCGGCCAGGTGATCCAGGAGACCAGACGGTGGGATGACGGCAGGGAATGCTCCTATGCCATGCGCTCCAAGGAGGACGCCCAGGATTACCGGTATTTCCCGGAGCCGGATCTGGTTCCTGTGCGGATCGACGACGAATGGCTGGCCGAAATCAGGAGCAGGCAGCCGGAGCTTCGGGACGAGAAGCGCATCCGTTACAGGGAGGAGTACGGGATTCCGGAGTATGATATTGACATTCTGACCTCGGAGAAACGGCTGGCGGATATTTTTGAGGAGACCATCGCCGCAGGCTGCAGGCCCAAGGAGGTGTCCAACTGGCTTATGGTGGAGGCCATGCGGCTTTTGAAGGATGACGACATGGATGCGGCCGACCTTCGCTTTTCTCCCGCTCATCTGGCGGCGCTGATCGGCCTGGTGGACCGGGGGAAGATCAACCGGACCGTGGCCAAGGAGGTCTTCGAGGTTCTCTTCAGGGAGGACGTGGACCCGGTTTCCTATGTGGAGGAGAAGGGGCTGGTAATGGTGCAGGATGAGGGGGCGTTAAGGAGCGCCGTTGAGGAGATCGTGAAAAACAACCCTCAGTCCGTGGCGGATTACAGGGGCGGAAAGAAGAAGGCTATGGGATTTTTGGTGGGACAGACCATGAAGGCCATGAAGGGCAAGGCAGACCCGGCCATGGTCAACCGGATCCTTTTGGAATATTTGGAATAGACTTTTGGAATGAGCTTTCAGGATTACTTTATAAACATCGGAAACAGACAGGCATAAGAGGAAGTGTTTGCTATGTGGAATGCGAAGATATTTTCAACAGATATTTATCATTTTTTGAACTGGTTTTTGCTGTACAGCATGCTGGGATGGCTGGTGGAATCCATCTACATGTCGTTCTGCAATAAGAGGCTGACGAACCGCGGCTTTGTAAGGGGCCCCATCTGCCCCATTTACGGTGTGGGCTTTCTGGGCGCTTATTTCCTGTTCGGGCCCATCGCTCACAACTGGCCCCTGCTTTACGTGGCAGGGTGCGTTTCGGCCACGGTGCTGGAATTTTTGGTGGCCAAGGCTATGATCCGGATTTTCGGAGCCGTCTGGTGGGACTACAAGAATAAGCCTTTCAATTATCAGGGGATTCTCTGCCTGGAGAGCACTCTGGCCTGGGGGCTTTATGCCGTCTGCCTGTTTGCCTTCGTGCATAACGGGGTTTCCTGGCTGTCGGACAGCTACAGCATGACGGTGGGAAAGGTTTTTGTCGTCGGGGCGGCCCTCTACTACGTCTCGGATTTCATTTACTGTGTCATGAGGGCGAAGCGGAATGAGGGGCTTGAGAAGGACGGGATCCTGGTGAAGTCGAAATAAAACAGGGACGCCCGTAAATTAAAACAACACTTTATTCGTCACCTTTGCGGCGGATAAAGTGTTGTTTTTGTATCGGATTAAGACAGGGCCTTGTGCTCTGGCAGTTATTCCTCCTGCGGCGCTTCCGGCTCCGGCAGATACATTTTCACCCATTCGATCCTGTTTTTATTCATGACCTCCACCACGAACCGGATGTTCTGGCAGGTGACACTTTCTTTGGCGGCAGGGACATGGTCCAGCTCGCCGATGATCAGCCCGCCCACGGAATCGTAGTCTTCGGAGGAAAGGGTAAGCTCCAGGGCGTCGTTGATGTCGTCCAGCTTCATGGAGCCCTCTACCCGGTATTCCCGCTCGTCGATCTTCTGAAGGCTCTTCAGCTCATCTTCGTCGTATTCATCCCGGATTTCCCCGACAATCTCCTCCAGCAGGTCCTCCAGAGTCACGAGGCCGGCGGTGGCGCCGTATTCGTCCAGCACGATGGCAAGGCTCATGGAGTTTTGACGCATGTCGATGAAAAGCTCGGAGGTCTTTTTAAACTCGTAAGTAAAATAGGCTTCCCGCAGATAATCCTGAAGGCGGAAGGGGGTGTCTTTTTTGTAAAAAAGCAGATCCTTCATATTTATAATGCCGATTACGTTGTCGGTGGTGTCCCGGTATACGGGAATGCGGGTGAACATACTTTCCCTGTAAATTTCTAAAAGCTCGTCATAAGCTGCGTCCTCACGGGCGAACACCATGTGAATGCGGGGGACCATGACGTCCTTGGCCTGGGCGTCCCCGAAGTCCACCACGTTGTTGATCATTTTCCGTTCTTCGCTTTCGATGACGCCCTCTTCGTGGCTGACATCCACGATGGTGCGCAGTTCCTTCTCCGTAATAGTGTCGGCTCTGGCGTCGGGATCCACCTGCATCAGGCGCAGGAAGCCCCTGGCCAGCTGATTGACGATGAAGATCACCGGTGTCAGCAGCTTCATCAGAAGGGAGATAACGCCCGCCATCCTGAGGGCCATGGATTCGGCTTTCAGCGTGGCCATGGTCTTGGGGGAGATCTCGCCGAAGATCAGGATCAGCAGGGTAATGACGCCGGTGGCGATGCCCACGTAGGCGTTGCCGAATTTCTTGATGACCAGGGTGGTGATCAGGGAGGATGCGCTTAGGTTTACCACATTGTTCCCGATCAGGATCGCGCTGAGCATCTTGCCCTTGTTGCTGATGACCCGCTCCAGGGTAAGGGCCCGTTTGTTCCCTTCTTCGATCAGGGTCCGGATCCGCACCTGGCTGATGGTTAAAAGCGCCGTTTCCGCAGAAGAGAAAAAGGCGGATAAGAATAATAAGACAATGAGGCTGATAAGCTGTATGACGTCACTTGGGTCCAAAAAAAATCACTCTCCTAAAAGTTATTATATGGAAATGATTGTACAATATTGTTATGCGGCTGTCAAGAAAATCGGCCGCTTCTGCCGGGACTTAAACATTCCGGCGCAGAATCTGAAGGGCTGATGGCGGGGAAAACCGTTTCTTCTCCTGGATTTATTAAATTTATGAAAACACGGGGCCGTTTTTGTTTACGCATTCTTTAGGAAAAATAAGTCGAAATTGCAGGGAAGCTGTGTTATGATGATAGACAGAACGTGAGGATATTGAAACGGAAGAGGAGGGAGGGCCTTATGGCGGTCAGGCTGGTGGCGCTTGATTTGGACGGGACGGCGCTTATGGGGCATCGGATTTTTTCGGAGCGGATGCAGCGGGCGGTTCAGGATGCGCTTAAGGCAGGGATTTTGGTGGTTCCGGCCACGGGGCGCTCTTACGTGGACATTCCGGAGGAGGTTCGGAGTGTTCCGGGCATTCCCTGTTTTTTGACGTCCAACGGAGCGAACATCGTGGACGGGACGGGAAAGAGCATCTGCACGGATCTGATCCCCTGGGTGTGGGGCGTGCGTGCCCTTCGGATTCTGGAGGGCTACGACGCCCAGCCTTCCGTACATATGAACGGGGCCAGCGTGAACTTAAAGACGGCGGATCCCAGGATCGTGGCCCGGTACGGGAACAGCGATTATTTTAAGCGGCACAGCGTGGAGGATCTGGCCGGCTATGTGGAAGAGCAGAAGACAGACGTGGAGAAGATTTTCGCGGTCCTTTTTGAGCGGGAGCGGAAGGCAGAGCTGACGGCCAGGATCACCTCGGAGCTTTCTCTTGGGGTATCGGCCTCCGGGCCAGACAATATCGAGCTGAACAGCCTGACGGCTTCCAAGGGGCACGGCCTTTCCATGCTCTGCGAGCAGTTCGGGATCGAGGCGGCCCAGACGGCGGCCGTCGGCGACAGCATTAATGATATTTCCATGTTCGCCTTTGCCGGATGCTCGGTCGCCATGGGGAATGCGGAGGCGTGTTTAAAGGAAATGGCGGGTTATGAGACGGAGGCCTGCGAAGAGGACGGAGCGGCGAAGGCCCTGGAGCGGCTCATAAGCGGCCGGTGGAAATAAAGCGGCCGGAGGACGGATGCGGATCCGCAGCGCAGCCGGAAGCCGCAGCGCAGAGGGCTTTTATGGCAGGCGCTCCGGCATGAGAGAGGAAGAGGAGGAAGCCGATGGCGGCATTTGTGGAATTTAAAGGGGTTAAGAAAACCTACCGGATGGGGGAGGTCGTGATTAAAGCGGTGGACGACATGGACTTTTCCATTGAAAAGGGGGAGTTCGTCATCGTCGTCGGGCCCAGCGGGGCGGGAAAGACCACGGTCCTCAATATTCTGGGCGGCATGGACCGGGCTTCGTCGGGGCAGGTACTGGTGGACGGCATGGACGTGGCCGGGTTTGACAGACGGCGGATGACGAAGTACCGCAGGGAGGATATCGGGTTTGTCTTTCAGTTTTATAATCTGGTCCAGAACCTGACGGCCCTTGAAAACGTGGAGCTGGCCCTCCAGATCTGTAAGGATCATCTGGATGCGGAGGAAATTCTTAAGGACGTGGGGCTGGGGGACCGGATGGACAATTTCCCGTCTCAGCTTTCCGGCGGTGAACAGCAGAGGGTGTCCATTGCCAGGGCGCTGGCCAAGAATCCGAAGCTTCTGCTTTGTGACGAGCCGACGGGGGCCCTGGATTATCAGACCGGCAAGGCGATCCTCAGGCTTTTGCAGGATACCTGCCGGAAGCGGGGCATGACGGTGGTGGTCATCACCCATAATTCTGCCCTTGCGCCCATGGCTGACCGGGTTTTTAAGATCAAAAACGGAAGGATTTCTTCCATGAGAGTCAATGAGGCGCCGGTTCCCGTGGAGGAGATTGAGTGGTAGTCTCCGGGAATGGAAAGGGGCCGCAAAAGAGGCTCTCTGCAGAAAATGGATCGGGGAAGATGCGGATATGAAGAAAGCACAGCGGAAAGATTTTTTCATTGAGATCAAGAAAAGCCTGAATCGCTATCTTTCGATTCTGTTTATCGTGGCTCTCGGAGTGGCGTTTTTTTCCGGTATCCGGGCGGCGGAGCCGGATATGCGGCTTTCGGTGGATGCGGTGGCCGACGAGGCGGATTTCATGGATATCCGGGTGATTTCCACCATGGGGCTTACGGAGGAGGACGTAGAGAGCATCCGGTCGGTGGACGGAATCACGGCGGCGGAGGGAGAATATTCGGCGGACGTGCTCTGTGCTTATGAGGAGAAGGAGCTGGTGCTCCACGTGATGTCTCTGACGGAGGATGTGAACCGGCTGACAGTGAAGGAAGGGAGGCTCCCGGAGAAGCCGGGGGAATGTTTCATTGACGAACAGCTTCTTTTCCGGGCCGATTATGGGCTGGGGGACGTGCTTACGGTTTCCTCCGGCACTTCGGATCCGCTTTCGGATACCCTGAAACGGGATTCTTATACGGTGGTGGGAATCGGGACCAGCCCCTATTACCTGAATTTTAAAAAGGGAACCTCCCGTATCGGGAACGGGGAAATTCAGGGCTTCGCAGTCATTTTAGGGGAAGATTTCGCCCTGGACGTCTACACGCAGGTTTACGGTACGGCGGAAAGTCTCAAGGGACTGGTTACGGCCGGCAATGCCTACAGGGAGGAGGCGAAGCGGCTTGCGGACGCCGTGGAGGCCATTGCCGGGGAGCGGTGCCGGGTCCGGCTGACGGACGTGCGGGAGGAAGCGGAGGAAGAGCTTTCCGAGGCGGAAGCAGAGCTTTCCGGGAAGGAAGCGGAGGCGGAGGAAGAGCTTCGGGATGCCTGGCAGAAGCTTGCCGACGGAGAGAGGGAGCTTGCGGACGGAAAGCAGGAGATCGAGGAAAACGAGGAAAAGCTCGCCGATGCGAGGGAAGCTCTTGCGGATGGAGAGAGGGAGCTTTCCGAGGGAAGGCGGGAGCTTGCGGACGGAGAGAGGGAGTTTTCCGACGGAAAGGCGAAACTTGCCGACAGCGAGCAGGAGCTTGCAGGCGCAAGGACGCTCCTTTCAGAAAAGCAGGAAGAGCTTGCCGGGGGAGAGCGGACGCTGGCGGCGGCCCGGGCGGAATATGAGGCAGGAAGGGCTCAGATAGAGAGCGGCCGGGCGCAGATCGAGGAAGCGAGGGCGGAGCTTTCGGCTTCCGGTGAGGAGCTTTCTGCAAAGGAGGCGGAGCTTTCGGCGGGGAAGGCCCAGGCGGAGGAAGCCGGGAGAGAGCTTGACGGCCAGGCGGCTTCTCTGGAGCAGATGAGGCTCGCTCTCCTGGCAGCGGGAGTGGATCCGGAAACCGATCCCCGGTATGTCCAGGGCCGGGAGACGCTTTTGGCGGCCCGGGCGGAGCTTGAAAGGAATCTGGCGGAGCTTTCGGAGGGGGAGCAGAAGCTCCAGGCCGGACGGGCGGAATATGAGCAGGCGGTTTGGCTTCTTTCGGAAAAGGAGGCGGAGCTTTCCGGTGCGGAGGAGGCTTTGAAGGGCGCGGAGGCGGAGCTTCTTGCCGGGGAAGCGGCTCTTTCGGAGGGCCGGGAAGGACTGGCCCGGCTGGAACAGGGCATTGCCGAAGGGGAGGCGGCTCTTCGTTCCGGAAGGGACGAGCTTGCGGCGGCGGAGAGGAAGCTTGCGGATGCCAGAAGGGAGCTTCGTTCCGGGGAAGAGGAGCTGGAGGATGGCAGGACAGAGCTTGCCGAAGGGGAAGAGGCCCTTGCGGAGGCGAAGGAGAAGCTTGCCGAAGGGGAGCAGGAGCTTTCCGATGCCAGAGAGGAATATGAGGAGGCGAGGGCCGAGGCGGAGGAGAAGCTTTCCGATGCCAGGAGGGAGCTTTCCGACGCCAGAGAGGAGCTTGATGACCTGGAAGAGCCGGAATGGTATGTTCTTGACCGGGAGTCCGTCCCTTCTTATGTGGAATTTGACAGAGACGCCGACCGGATCGGAGCCATCGGCAAGGTCTTTCCCGTGGTGTTTTTTCTGGTGGCGGCCCTGGTGAGCCTGACGACCATGACCAGGATGGTGGAGGAGAAGCGGACGGAGATCGGGACCATGAAGGCCCTGGGCTACGGAATGTTTTCCATCGCCTCCAAATACGTGCTCTATGCCCTTTCCGCCACTCTGGCGGGGAGTGTCCTGGGATTTCTGGCGGGGGAGAAGGTGCTTCCCTGGGTGATCATTACCGCCTATAAAATTCTTTATGGAAATCTGAATATCGTCCGGCTTCCCTATCATTTGGGCTATGCCCTGGGGGCGGCGGGGATAGCCCTGCTCTGTACGGTGGGAGCGGCCCTGACAGCCTGTTATAAGGAGACGCTTGCCCGGCCTTCGGAGCTGATGCGCCCGGCGGCGCCCCTGAAGGGGAAGAGGATTTTGCTGGAGCGGGTCCGCCCTCTGTGGAGGCGGCTGAATTTCAGCCAGAAGTCCACGCTGCGGAATCTGTTTCGTTATAAAAAACGCCTGCTGATGACGGTGTTTGGGATCGGGGCGTGCATGGCCCTCCTGATTGTGGGCTTTGGCCTGAGAGATTCCATTTATGCCGTGTCCGACGTCCAGTACGGAGAGCTGTGGCGGTATGACGCTGCGGCGGGGATAGATCCGGAAAGCAGCCGGAAGGAGCGGGAGCAGCTGAAGGAGGTCCTGGAGGATGACTCGAATCTGGATGAGTATCTGACGGCTTATACGGAGACCATGGACGGCCGGTCGGGAGACGTTTCCAGAGAGGTCAATCTGGTGGTGCCTGAGGACATGGAGCGGTTTCCGGACTTTTTCCTGCTCCGGGACCGGAAGTCGAGGGAGACCTGTGTACTGGATGACGCAGGGGCGGTGGTCAGCGAAAAGCTGGCGAAAACGCTTGGCCTCAGGGAGGGAGACCTGCTGACGTTAAAGGGGGATGACGCAGAGGGCGTGTCCGTGCCGGTGTCCTTCATTTCGGAAAATTATGTGTACCATTATGTCTATCTGTCGCCGGCCCTCTACCGGGAGCTTTTCGGACGGGAGCCGGAATACAATACGGAGTATTTAAGGCTTAAGGAAAAGAGCGGGGACAGAGAGGAGGAACTGGCAGAGCGGCTGCTGGCCTGCGACGCAGTTGCGGGGATTTCGCTGGTTTCCGACATGAACCAGACGATTCTGGATATGCTGGGAAGCCTGGACATGGTGGTCTGGGTACTGATTGTTTCGGCAGGGCTTTTAGCCTTCGTAGTGCTTTATAATCTTAACAACATCAACATCACGGAGCGGCGGCGGGAGCTGGCTACCATCCGCCTGCTTGGCTTTTATGACATGGAGCTTGCCATGTACGTTTACCGGGAGAATATCCTTCTGACCGGGATCGGCATCGCGGCCGGTGTCTTTCTGGGGAATATCCTCCATCAGTTTGTGATTCGGACGGCAGAGGTGGACCTGATCATGTTCGGCCGGGTGGTGCATCCGGTAAGCTATCTGTGGGGCGCCGGCCTGACGGCTCTCTTTGCGGTGCTGGTGAATGTGGTCATGTTCTATCAGCTTAAGAGGATCAACATGGTGGAGTCGTTAAAAAGTGTGGAATAAACATGGGATCTGCACAGATTCGAGGCGCAGTCCGCAGGGGGCCGGCACAGGGTAAATATGAAAAACCGGCCCCCGGAGAGGGTTATCGGATCAGCCGTTCGGCAAGTCTCACCAGCTTTTGGGAGAATGGGAAGAGGAGCAGGGTGGTTCCCAGGTTGAAGACGGTATGGAAGACGGAGATCCAGGTGGCGGAGACAGGGGCTTTTGCCAGGGCCGGATTGATGTGGAAGAGCAGGAACATAAGGAGGCCGAAGCAGGCGGCCCCGGCCATATTAAAAAGCAGGTGGATCAGGGCCGCCTGTTTTGCCGCCCTGCCTGCGCCTGCGGCGGCAAGAAGCGCCGTAACGCAGGTGCCGATGTTTTGTCCCAGGGTAAGGTAGACGGCGCAGTCTGCAGCCACGGCGCCGTTCATGGCCAGAGTCTGGAGAATGCCCACGGAGGCGGAGGAGCTCTGTATGACGGCGGTGACGGTGATGCCGGCCAAAACGGCGAAGAGAGGCGTTTTTCCGAGCAGGATGAAAAGTCTCGCAAAGAGGGGGGAATCCCGATAAGGGAGGACGGCCCCGGACATAAAGCTCAGGCCTATAAAAAGAAGGCCGAAGCCCACGAGAACGTTTCCGGCAGTCCGGAGCCGTTCTTTTTTTGCAAGCAGCAGGAGAAAGGCGCCGATGCCGAGAATCACCGGAGCAAAAAACTCCGGCCTGAGGGCCTCTCCCCATTCACTCATGGAGACCATCCAGGCCGTTACGGTGGTGCCGATGTTGGCGCCCATAATGATGCCTGCGGACCGGGAGAGGGACAAAAGCCCGGAGTTTACGAAGCCTACCACCATAACCGTGGCGGCGGAGCTGCTCTGAATCAGAGCGGTAAGGAGGGTTCCGAAAAGGATTCCGGAAAGGGGATTTGCGGTCATGAGGGCCAGCATCCGCTTCATGCGGCTGCCGGCTGCCTGTGCCAGGCTGTCCGACATGACGTTCATTCCGTACAGGAACATTCCGAGGCCGCCGATAAATGCAAAGAGCTGTCTGATCTGGTTCAGAGTCATGGTTTCAGGTCCGATGGGCTGTCTTTCTAAACTGTATGTGGGGCCGCAGGGCGGGTATGACTGAAAAGGCGGCGTTTGGGGCAGAATTTATTTTTCCGTCCGGGATCCTTAGTTTTGCAGGGAAACTCCTGGATTGCCATCTTGTAATAACTGCCGAATTGGGGTATACTGTGTTTAAGTAGACAGAGGAGTTTTATTTTGCAGGAAAAGAAAGCTTCCCTGCCCGATCAATGAAGGGAGTGTATGCTGTGACCGCATTATATTGGCTTGGAGGGATCATCGTATTTCTGGTCATTGAAGCGCTGACCCTGGGATTGACGACGATCTGGTTTGCAGGGGGCGCACTGGCGGCGTTCATCGCCTGTGCGGCCGGAGCGGATCTGTTGTTTCAGGGCATTGTGTTTGTTGCGGTGTCCCTGGTGCTTTTGTTTTTTACCAGACCCTTTGCGAAGCGATACATTAATAAAGGAACGGAAAAGACGAACGTGGAAGGGATTGTCGGACGGGAGGCCAGAATCACGGAGCCGGTCGACAATCGGATGGAAACGGGAGAAGCGGTGGTTGCCGGACAGTACTGGTCGGCCCGTGCGGCTGACGATGGCGAGGTGATCGGCCGTGGAGAACGGGTGGTCATTGAGGCGGTAAAGGGCGTAAAGCTGATCGTCCGCGCCATAAAATGATTTCAGGCGCGTACCGGCGCAGGGACGGCGCAGTAATGTCCTGTCATTTATGTTGAGGAGGAATGAACTATGAACGGAAGCTTTTTAATTGCGGCGGCCAGCGTGTGGGTGCTGGCGGCAGCGGCCATCCTGGCGGTGGTGGTGCTGCTCATCCTTGCGTCCTGTATCAAAATCGTGCCACAGGCGAAGGCGGTGGTCCTGGAGCGGCTGGGCGGCTACCGGACGACCTGGTCGGTGGGCCTTCATGTAAAGGCGCCCTTTATCGACCGGGTGGCGAAGCGGGTGAACCTGAAGGAGCAGGTCATCGACTTCAAGCCTCAGCCGGTGATCACCAAGGATAACGTCACCATGCAGATCGATACGGTGGTGTTTTTTCAGATTACCGATCCGAAGCTGTATGCCTACGGGGTGGAGAATCCGCTGATGGCCATTGAAAACCTGACGGCCACGACATTAAGGAATATCATCGGCGACCTGGAGCTTGACCAGACCCTGACTTCCAGAGAACTGATCAATACGAAGATGCGCACCCAGCTTGACGTGGCGACGGATCCCTGGGGCATCAAGGTCAACCGGGTGGAGCTGAAGAATATTATTCCGCCCAGGGAAATTCAGGATTCCATGGAGAAGCAGATGAAGGCGGAGCGGGAGCGCCGTGAGAAGATCCTGCAGGCCGAGGGCGAGAAAAAGTCCACGATCCTGGTGGCAGAGGGTAAGAAAGAATCGGCGATCCTGGATGCGGAGGCCGAGAAGCAGGCGGCGATCCTGCGGGCGGAGGCGAAAAAGGAAGCGACCATCCGCGAGGCAGAGGGCCAGGCGCAGGCGATCCTTAAGGTACAGGAGGCCAATGCGGAAGGAATCCGCCTGATCCGGGAAGCGGGAGCGGACGAAGCGGTGCTGCGGCTCAAGAGCCTGGAGGCATTTGCCAGGGCGGCCGACGGCAAGGCCACAAAGATTATCATTCCCTCGGAGATCCAGGGGATCGCAGGCGGGATCAGGAGCCTGGTAGAGGCGGCAAAGGACTGAGAGACGGACGGAGGATAAGACGAAAATGGAGATTATGAAGAGCCTGAAAGGGCGGAGCTTCTTGACATTAAAGGATTTTTCGCCGGAGGAAATTCAGAATTTTCTGGACCTGGCGGCAGACTTGAAGGCGAAGAAAAAGCAGGGGATCACGGGAGACAGCTTAAAGGGAAAAAATCTTGCGCTGATTTTTGAAAAGCCTTCCACCAGAACACGCTGCGCCTTTACGGTGGCCGGGAACGACGAGGGGGCCTTCCCTACTTATCTGGGAAAGGGCGAGATCCAGCTTGGCAAGAAGGAGAGCGTGGAGGATACGGCCAGGGTGCTTGGGCGCATGTTTGACGGGATTGAGTTCAGAGGCTTCCTTCACTCTCATGTGGAAGCCCTGGCGAAATATTCGGGCGCGGTGGTGTGGAACGGTCTGACCGATGATTATCATCCGACGCAGATTTTGGCGGATTTTCTGACCATGCAGGAGAATTTCGGCCGTCTGAAGGGCCTCAATTTTGTTTTTATCGGCGACGGCCGCAACAACATGTCCAACAGCCTGATGGTGGGCTGCGGGAAGATGGGAGTAAACTGCACCATTATTGCGCCGAAGGCCCTCTGGCCGGAGGAAGAGCTGGTGGAGGTCTGCAGGGGCTATGCCGGGGAGGCCGGCAGCAGGCTGACTGTCACGGATGATCCGGCGGCCGTGAAGGATGCGGACGTGATTTATACCGACGTGTGGTG
Source organism: uncultured Lachnospiraceae bacterium (assembly GCA_949740745.1). Taxonomy (GTDB): domain Bacteria; phylum Bacillota; class Clostridia; order Lachnospirales; family Lachnospiraceae; genus Lientehia. The sequence goes on from CATJIW010000113.1 coordinate 12,730, forward strand.
CTCCATGGGAGAGGAAGATAAGGCGGCCGAGCGGATGACGCTTTTAAAGCCTTACCAGGTGAACCGGGCCCTTATGGAGGCCACGGGAAAAGAGGGCACTATCTTTATGCACTGCCTGCCTGCCGTGAAGGGCAACGAGGTGACGGAAGAGGTCTTTGAATCGGAGAATTCCGTGGTATTTGACGAAGCGGAAAACCGCATGCACACCATTAAGGCAGTGATGGTGGCGACTCTGGGGAAATAGAGGAAGGTCCGTCCCTTACGGAAGGCTGAGGTTTTATATACGTGAACAGAACGAGAAAAAATCCATATGCAAAGCGTACCGCCTTTGATATCCTGTCCGCAGTGGTGGGCCTGGCGGTTATAGTGGTTGGGGTCATTTCTTTTATTGAGCCGGAGGAAAACGCCTGGCTGTTTCCGATCGTCTTTTTGCTGGCGTCTGTATTTCAGTGCCTGGTTGCCGTTCCCCGGATGATGGGCGGTTACGGGAGGAAAAGCGGAAGAAGGAAGGCGCTGGGGATCGGTCTGTTTTTCGTGGCCGGAATTTTGTTGATGCTCAGCGTGGTCGGCGCTCTCTGCCTTTGGAGGTAAATCATTGAAAGCAAAAATTTTAAGGCTTCTGCGGGAACGGGAGGGCTACATATCCGGTCAGGAGATCTGCGGGAAGCTGTCCGTTTCCCGCACTGCCGTATGGAAGGCCGTCGGACAGCTGAAGGAAGAGGGCTATATCATTGAGGCGGTGCAGAACAAAGGCTATCATTTGTCCGGTGCGCCGGACCTGGTGACGAAGGAGGAGATCCTTTCCAGGCTGGAGACAGAATGGGCGGGCCGTCCGACCGTATTTCTGGAGAGGACGGATTCTACTAATAATGAGGCGAAACGTCTGGCCGAGGCGGGAGCCTCCCACGGAACCCTGGTGACCGCAGAATTTCAGGAAGCGGGAAAGGGCCGCCGGGGCAGGAGCTGGACCTCGCAGAGCGGAACCGGGATCTGGATGACGATCCTGTTAAAACCGGAGTTCCCGCCCTCTCAGGCATCCATGCTGACGCTGGCGGCGGCCATGGCCGTGGCCGACGGGATTCAGGAGGTGACGGGACTTAAGGCCGGGATCAAATGGCCGAACGACATTGTGCTTTCGGGAAAAAAGGTCTGCGGGATCCTGACGGAAATGAGTGCCGAGCCGGATTATATCAATCACGTAGTAGTGGGGATCGGCATAAACGCCAATATCCGGGAGTTTCCGGAGGAGCTTTCAGAGAAGGCCACTTCTTTGCTTTTGGAACAGGGAAAACCGGTCAGCCGCGCTGCAGTGATCGCCGCTGTCTGGAAAGCCTTTGAAAGGTATTATGACAAATTTCTGAAAACGGCGGATCTCTCTCTTTTGAAGGAGGCGTACGAAATGAGACTCCTCAACAAAGGGAAGGAGGTGTGCGTGCTCGATCCAAAAGGAAGCTGGAAGGGAACTGCCAGAGGGATCGATGAAAACGGCCGTCTTCTGGTGGAAGACGGGGAACAGGTAAAGGCGGTGGATTCCGGCGAGGTGTCGGTCAGGGGGGTATACGGATATGTATGACATGGATGGAAACAAGGTCTTATGCGGGGCGAATGTCTATACGCAGAAATACTATTTCAATGAACGGTTTTCGATGCTTCCGGAGGATGTAAAAGAGGAGCTGCAGGCGCTTTGCGTACTTTATGTGGAGGACGTGGGCGGAATTTTACTGCTGGAGTTTGATGCCGGAGGCAATCTGCTGCTCCGGGTGGAGAGTGAAGAAGGGGATGCTCTTTTTGACGAGATCGGAAGCGCACTGAAGATTAAGCAGATCCAGCGGAACAGACGACCGCTCCTGGAATCCCTGGAGCTGTTTTACCGGACGTTTTATCTGGAGTCGGATGCATGAGCACAGGGAACGTGGATATGGAAAATTTTAATAAGGAAAAGAAGCTGGCGATCGGCGGTGTGGTTTTGGAATCCCCGGTGGTGCTGGCGCCCATGGCAGGTGTGACGGACCTGCCTTTTCGCATGCTCTGCCGGGAAATGGGCTGCGGGCTGGTGTGCACGGAGATGATCAGCGCCAAGGCGGTCTATTATGACCGGAAGTCTTCCCGCAGGGACAAAAATAAAAGCGGCCGGTTTCTGCTGGCGGTGAACGAGGCGGAACGGCCGGTTTCCATGCAGCTTTTCGGCTCGGAGCCGGAGCTTCTGGGAGAGATCGCGGCGTTTCTGGAGCCGGGTCCCTACGATATCATTGATTTCAATATGGGATGCCCGGTTCCCAAGGTGGTGAACAATCATGAGGGCTCAGCCCTTATGAAGGAGCCGAAGCTGGCGGGAGAGATCCTTCGGGCCATGGTGAAGGCGGTGAAGAAGCCGGTCACGGTCAAAGTCCGGAAAGGCTTCGGCGAGGGTCAGGTCAATGCGGTGGAAATCGCAAAGATCGCCGAGGACGCAGGCGTTTCGGCCATCGCCGTTCATGGACGGACCAGGGAGCAGTATTACTCCGGGACGGCGGACTGGGACATTATCCGGCAGGTCAAAGAGGCAGTCTCCGTGCCGGTCATCGGAAACGGGGACATTTTTACGGCGGCGGACGCAGTCAGGATGATGAAAGAGACCGGATGCGACGGTGTCATGGCGGCCAGAGGGGCCAGAGGGAATCCCTGGCTTTTTCGGGAGATCCGGGAATTTATGGAAACCGGCCGGGCGCCGTCCCGCCCGAATACGGATGAAATCCGGGAGATGATCCTGCGCCATAGCCGGATGCTTTCGGAGTTTAAGGGCGAGGGGCTGGCCATGCGGGAGATGCGCAAGCACGTGGCCTGGTATACGGCCGGTTGTCCCCGTTCGGCTTCGCTCCGGGAGGCGGTGAACCGGGTGGAGACCATGGCAGAGCTTAAGTCGCTTCTGGAAGAACGGCTGGCATGACGCCTGAAGAAGGGGCATATGCCGGCTGGCAGAAGCGTCTGTGCGGCCGGGAAAGGGACGGCGTGAAAACATTGACAATCTACGGGCTTTGGGATATAATACGTGAGATGTATTGTCCGCCTGCAGGAAGCTCAGGCTTTTAGCGTAGAGGATAATGAAGGGTACGAAAGACATATAATAAACGTGACAGGCGGGAAAAAGAAACAGAGAAAGGGATTTAAAGTGGTATGGCAGAAACAAAGAAAAACATTCTGACGTATGCCGGCCTTAAAAAGTATGAGGAAGAGCTGGCAGACCTCAAGGTAGTGAAACGCAGAGAGATTGCTCAGAAGATCAAAGAGGCGAGAGAGCAGGGCGACCTTTCGGAGAATGCGGAGTATGATGCGGCGAAGGATGAACAGAGGGACATTGAGCTTCGTATCGAAGAGCTGGAAAAGCTTCTGAAGAATGCGGAAGTCGTCGTGGAAGATGAAATAGAGCTGGATAAGATCAGCGTGGGCTGTGAGGTCAAGGTTTACGACGTGGAATACGAGGAAGAGATGGATTTCAGGATCGTCGGTTCCACGGAGGCAAACAGTCTTCAGAATAAGATTTCCAACGAGTCCCCGGTCGGCAGAGCCCTGATCGGAAAACGGGTGGGAGAGACCGTGGTGGTAGAGACTCAGGCAGGAGATATAGAATATAAAGTTCTTGACATTAAGCGGGTATCCTGACATTTAACAGGGATTTCCGGAAGTAAGAAAACAGGGAAAGACAGCCGGGGCGGAACCGGCTGTCGGGCAGAATGCCCGCAGGCGGCATTACAGCGGAAAAGAGGGAAAACGTGGCAGAGCAGAACAGAACGCAGGAACAGGATTTGGGACAGCTCCTCAAGGTGCGCCGTGAAAAGCTTTTCGGCATGCAGGAGGAAGGAAAGGATCCTTTTCGGATCACAAAGTACGACGTGACCCATCACAGCGAGGAGGTCCGGGCGGCCTTTGACGAACTGGAGGGAAAGGAAGTTTCCATTGCGGGCAGGATGATGTCCAAGCGGGTCATGGGAAAGGCTTCTTTTTGTCATGTGCAGGATCTTCAGGGCTCCATTCAGTCCTATGTGGCCAGAGACAGCATTGGCGAAGAGGCCTACAAGGCGTTTAAAAAATACGATATCGGCGATCTGATCGGGATTCGGGGCACGGTATTTCGAACCAGGACAGGAGAAATTTCCATCCATGCGGAGGAGATCACCCTGCTGTCCAAGAGCCTGCAGATCCTTCCGGAAAAATTCCATGGCCTGACCAACACGGACCTGCGCTACCGCCAGCGTTACGTGGACCTGATCATGAATCCGGAGGTGAAGGACACTTTCATCAAGCGGTCGAAGATCATCAGCACCATCCGCCGTTTCCTGGATGCTCAGGGCTTCATGGAGGTGGAGACG
>CATJIW010000114.1 GCA_949740745.1 uncultured Lachnospiraceae bacterium
AGCCGGAGGAGTTTTTCTCTCATCCGAAGGATGCGAGGCTTCAGGAATTTTTATCAAAGGTATTATAAGCTCAGGGCATTGTAAATTTCAGAAGAAAAGAGGAATTACAGAATGGTTGATTACAGTGACGGATCTACATTTTCCACTGCTTCCGGGCGGGATCTGCATTATGTGGTGTTGCAGGTGACCTTAAAGGAAAAGTTTATGGGTACCGGTTCGGGAAATCTGACGGAGCTGGAGGCGGTGATCAATGATCAGGCGGCAAAAGGCTACCGTCTGCACACGATCACGACCTCCAATGGCGGCAGCAAGGGCCTGATGGGCGGAGACCGGATCCAGGCAACCATGGTTTTTGAAAGACTTTAAAGGGACTGTTTTTCTGACAGAACAGAGGGGGATCTTCCTGTGGAAATTATTGACAAGAGCTTCTTCTGGCTTATATAATGTTGTATAGATACAACATGTGTCAAAATACAGGAAAAGAAGGGTAAGAAGATGAAGAAGAGCAGTATCCGAAAGAAGATCAGGGTCTGTCTGGTGACCACCGTCCTGATTGCCCTGACGCTGGTAGGAGGAGCCAGTGCCGCACTCAGCTACCGGAGCACCGTCGCCACGGTGAAGCAGATGATGAGCGAGACCGCCGTGCTGGCGGCAGAGCGTATCGAGCAGGAGCTGACGGCCTACAAGAACGTGGCCATGGACACCGGCCGCATCCCTCAGCTTTCTGATGACGAGGTGCCGCTGGAAGAAAAGCGCGCGGTCATTGACGAGAGAGTGTCGATGCACGGCTTTCAGAGGGGCAATGTCATCGGGGCCGACGGGATCAGCGTGTTTGACGGAAAGGACTATTCCGACAGGGAGTATGTCCGTCAGGCCATGGAGGGCAGGGTCTATGTGTCTGAGCCGCTGATCAGCAAGGTCACCGGAGAGCTGTCCATTATGGTGGCCGCACCGCTTTACGAGGGCGGGAGCGAAGAGGGCGGCATTGCGGGAGTGGTGTATTTTGTGCCTCCGGAAACCTTTTTGAACGATATCGTGTCTTCGATCAAGGTGGGAGAAGGCTGCCGGGCTTACATGATCAATAAGAACGGCGATACCATTGCAGACGTCACTCTGGATACGATTACTACCCAGAACGTGGAAAGCGAGGCCGGGAGCGACCGTTCCTTAAAAGGCCGGGCGGCCCTTCATGCAGCCATGCGGCGCGGGGAGAACGGCTTCGGGAGCGTCCGTGGTTCCGAAGGCCCCTGTTATTTGGCTTATGCCCCTGTGGACGGGACTGACGGCTGGTCCGTGGCCGTGGAGTCGCCGAAGAAAAATTATCTGGCGGATACCTATTTCAGTATGCTGATCACCGTGATCATTGTCCTGCTGTCGATTCTGGCTTCGTTTGCGGTGGCCGTAAGGCTGTCCGGCAGTATCGGAAAGCCTATGCAGGCCTGTGCAGAGCGGATGAAGCAGCTGGTGCAGGGGGATCTTAAGTCTCCCGTTCCGCAGGTTGCCAGCCGGGACGAGACGGCGGAGCTTACGCAGGCCACGGCGGACATGGTGGAGGGGCTGAACGTGATTATCAGCGACATCAGCTATCTGCTGACGGAGCTGGCCAATAAGAATTTTGACATTCAGTCCGACAGGCGGGAGGCTTACGTGGGAGAGTTCCAGACGATCCTTCTGACCATGCGCAATCTGAAGATGGCTCTGAGCGATACCATACGCCAGATTGACACGTCTGCGGGCCAGGTGTCTTCCGCCAGCAGCCAGGTATCGACCGGTGCACAGAACCTGAGCCAGGGCTCCGTGCAGCAGGCCAGCGCCGTGGAGGAGCTGGCGGCCACCATCAACGAAATCTCCAACAATGCGAAGAGGACTGCGGAAGCGGCGGAGAAGGCAGGCGTGGCCGTGGGCCAGGCAGGGGGCCAGTTAGAAGTCAGCGTAGGATACGTGGGCGAGCTGAATACTGCCATGGAGAAGGTTTCCGCTTCCTCCACAGAGATTTCCAAGATTATTGCTACCATTGAGGACATTGCGTTCCAGACGAATATTTTGGCGCTGAATGCCGCCGTGGAGGCGGCCAGGGCAGGATCTGCCGGCAAAGGCTTGGCCGTGGTGGCTGACGAGGTCCGCAACCTGGCGCAGAAGTCCGACGAGGCCGCCAAGGCCACGAAGGAGCTGATCGAAGGCTCTATTACTGCCGTGACTGCAGGCGGGACGGCAGTTAAGAAGGTCACGGAGGCCCTGGAACAGACCAGCGTCTATGCCGGGGGCGTGTCGGCTCAGATGGGGATCGTGGTCAAGGAGGCCGAGGACCAGAGTGAGGCCATCGCCCAGGTTACCCAGGGCATTGACCAGATTTCCAGCGTGGTGCAGACCAACAGCG
>CATJIW010000115.1 GCA_949740745.1 uncultured Lachnospiraceae bacterium
AAACCGGCAGATACCCTGGGTATTCTGGAAGCCATCGTGGAAGGCACTGCTTCCTTCCATCAGTGGGGTCCCTTCTCCGATATCGAGATCATGGACTGGGAAGGCTTCGTTCCGGATATGAGCGATGCCGAATATCTGACCCAGCTGAAAGCCCGCATGCAGGACCGCGTCAACGAGGTTGCCGCATTTGCTACGGAAAAGGGCGGATATGACAAGCTTCCGGACGATGCGCTGGATGCTCTGAAGAAGGTAGTAAGCGAACTGAATTAAATTAGGCTTATTTTAGAAGTGTTATTTGAGCTCAGATACCGTCTGGCTGTCGGGGAAACCGGCAGCCGGGCGGTTTTTGCATATATGGGGCAGCATTATTTTACTTTATGCTTACGGAACACCGGCGTGGCCTGCTGGAGGAACGGGAAATTGCAGAAATGAGGACGGCGGAAGGGCGTATATTGAAATGGGCTGGCAGATCGAACAGGAAAACGATCAGAGATGCGTCAAAGCTCTTTAAATATCCGGAAGGGCTCCACTTCGAGGGCCTCTGACAGATCGAAAATCACTTCCAGAGTGGGTGGATTACAGAACGAGGAGGATTCGATCAAAGACAGATACTTGGAGGAGATCCCCGCTCTGGAGGCGACCTGTTCCTGCGTCATCTGCAGGCGGTTTCGGTAATAACGAAGGTTCAGGGACAGGGTTCTGTATTTTTTAAGATTCGATTTTTTGGGCAGCTTGGGCTGAGACAAAACGGCCTCCTTTCTGTCGGAAAAGAACGGTAAATTTTTATAAAACTGATACTTATAGTCTGGCACAAATGGAGAAAATAATAAACTCACTATTGGGGTAGGTTGTGCTATTATTAGGTACAAAAACTTGAATAACAATGTCCGGAATGCTTGCGAAGGACGCTTAAATATAGTAAAATCAAACTGTACCTCTAAAAAAGCAGAAAATAATAAGAAAGGAGGCAGAAGCAATCAATGGATATGAATGAGTTATTGCATCGGATTTATTACCTGAAGAGCTATAAGGGATATCCGTATCTGGTTTCCTGTATTCAGAAGGTAAAAGAGGACGAATCCAGATTATGCGGGATTCGGAAGCAGGTATACAGTCCCGTAGCCAGAGAGTACGGAGTAAAGCTGGAAAATCTGGAGAAGAATTTAAGAACGATGAGAGATACCTTTCAGAACCAGGGCGGAACGGAGCTGCTGGAAAAGGAGCTTGGAGGCAAACAGGAGTCTCTGTATCCGAGGGAATTGATCGAAGCGCTGGCGGAGTGTATAACGGAATCGTGAGAGAAATAAGAATTATTTAGAAGACTTGTCGTATATGATAACTCGTTCAGACAGATTCTGTCAAGAAATTTTTAGCGTATTTCAGGAGCTGTGCAGGAAAATTTTGCCGGCGGGACTTGCATTTCCGCCGGCATTATGATATACTGTCTCCCATCTCGAATCGTTCTTCAGGATTTCTCCTGATTTTTCCCACAAACCGGTTGACTTTTGTTTAAAACTATATTACTATGTTTACAATGGAAACGAACATTCGTTCTAAAATGGAGGATATGTGATGATAAAGGAAGAGAAGCAAAAAGCGTTGGATGCGGCACTGGTCAATATTGAAAAAGCCTTTGGAAAGGGATCCGTGATGCGTCTGGGCGATGCTACGGCCAACATGAACATAGAGGCGATTCCTACGGGGGCCCTGAGCCTGGATATTGCCCTTGGGCTGGGCGGGGTTCCCAGAGGCCGTATCGTGGAAATATACGGGCCGGAATCCAGCGGAAAGACAACCGTAGCGCTCCATATGGTGGCGGAGGTACAAAGGAGAGACGGGATCGCCGGCTTTATCGATGCGGAGCATGCCCTGGACCCGGTTTATGCAAAGAAGATCGGGGTAGATATTGACAATCTTTATATTTCGCAGCCGGACAGCGGGGAGCAGGCGCTGGAAATTACGGAGACCATGGTGCGCTCCGGCGCCGTTGACATTGTGATCGTGGATTCTGTGGCGGCATTGGTGCCGAAGGCAGAGATCGACGGAGACATGGGGGATTCCCATGTGGGACTTCAGGCCAGGCTTATGTCCCAGGCTCTCAGAAAGCTGACTGCAGTGATCAGCAAGTCCAACTGCGTGGTTATTTTTATTAACCAGCTCCGCGAAAAGGTGGGAGTCATGTTTGGAAATCCGGAGACGACCACAGGCGGCCGGGCCTTAAAATTTTATTCGTCGGTCCGGCTTGACGTCCGGAAAACGGAGACGCTCAAGCAGGGGGGAGAGATGATCGGGAACCATGTCCGCGTGAAAGTGGTAAAGAACAAGGTTGCCCCGCCCTTCCGCGAAGCGGAATTTGACATTATGTTCGGGAGAGGGATTTCCAGAGAGGGAGACATTCTGGATCTTGCGGTCAAGGAAAATATCGTGGATAAAAGCGGGGCCTGGTATTCCTATCAGGGAAATAAAATCGGGCAGGGACGGGAAAATGCGAAGACGTTTTTTACCAATAATCCGTCCATTATGGAAGAGGTAGAGAAAAAGGTACGGGTTCATTACGGCTTTGAGGAAGGCGGTCCGGAGGCCGAAAAGGAGGAAGGCGGAAAAAAGACAGATAAGAAGGCGGAAGCAAAACAGGAGAAAAAGCCGGAAGAGGCGGGAGAAGCCGGAAAGGGGAAGTGATCTGCCAATGACGGGATAAAAACAGGGAAAGGCGCTTTTTTCAGAGGCGTCTTTCCCTGTCCGCAGCGGATGGGCCGCAGCACTATTGTTCTTTGGGCGTAAGCCTGGCCCGGAAGAACCGCCGTTTCAGCTCCCGCAGGCTGAAGGGCAGGATGGGGTAGATATAGCTCTTTCCCGCAATAGTCTTGTTGGTGACGATGGAAAATACGAAGACTGCCATGCCTGCGATAAAGCCCCACAGGTTGAAAACGGAGGTCAGGATCAGGAGCTGGAGCCGCATGAACTTGAGGGCGTAGCCCAGCTCGAAGCTGGACTGGGTGTAGTTAGACAGAGCCACGAAGGCCATGTACAGCATGGTTTCGGAGTTGAACCAGCCGGAGTTGGCGGCAAATTCGCCCACCACCAGGGCGGCGATGACGCTTAAGGGGGTGGTCAGCATGCTGGGCGTATTCAGGGCCGCCAGCCTGAGGCCGTCAATGGAAAATTCCAGGATCAGAAGCTGCCAGATGAGCGGAATGTTGACGGCGTCCTTGATGGCAAGGAACTGGAAGCTTTCCGGGATCCATTCCGGGTTCTGCATAAGGAGAAGCCAGATGGGGGTCAGGATGACGCCAAGGAGAGAAATGGTCATCCGGGAAAGCCGCAGATAGGTGCCGGTTAAAGGCGGGAAATAAAAATCATCCGCTTCTTCGATGATATCAAAGACGGAAGAGGGCAGGATCATGGCAGCCGGGGAGGTGTCCACCAGGATGATGATGTTTCCCTCTAAAAGCGGGGCCGCCGCCGTGTCGGGCCGTTCGGAATATTTGAATTTGGGAAAAGGATTGTACCATTTATAGGGAAAGATGCACTCAGCCAGACTTTCCTGGTTCATGGTGAGGGCGTCTACCTTCAGATTTTCAATCCGTTTTTTGATCCGGTCCAAAAGCTCCGTATCCACCCGTCCTTCCATATAGCAGATGGCGATGTCCGTTCTGGAACTGCTTCCGGCCTGGGTGATTTCCACGGTGAGTCTGGGATCCCGGATCCGGCGGCGGATCATGGCCGTGTTGAAGATCAGGGTTTCCACGAACCCGTCCCTGGAGCCGCGGAGGACTTTTTCTTTTCCCGGCTCCGACACGCTTCTGGCCGGGTAGCTTCGGCAGTCGATGGTAAGGGCTGCGTCATAGCCGTCCACAAAAAAGCAGGTGATGCCCATGAGGAGCTGGGTGATGATTTCGTCCACATTTCTTAAAATACCGATCTCCCCGTAGGGCAGGCATTTTTTGGAAAATTCGTGGGCTTCTTTGGGAAAATCCTGTTCGCTGATCCCGCACATATACTGGATGATCCTTTGGAGTACCTCATCCTTCACAAAGCCGTCTACGAAATAAAAGCAGGCCTGTCTGCCTCCGATCTTCATGGTCCGGTATACCACGTCAAAATTCTGATCCACTCGTAAGATTTTATGGAACAGCTCCATATTTTCCGCCACGCTGGCGGAAATCACGGCTTTCTCCCTGTTCGTTTCACTCATAGCTGTCTCCTTCCGTTTATTGTTGTCAATTATGGGTAGTATCTGCGTAAAAGAGGGTTTTTATGTAAATGCGCAGGGAAGGCGGCCGGGATTCTTCTGTTGTGCAGACAGGCTAAAAAAAAACACTTCCTAATTGTATGAAAATTGTGTATAATGTCGGTAAGACGGAATTATGAGGCTTTTAAGGGGAAAGAAATCAAAGAGAAGGGTAAATTTTCAGAGACGAAAGAAAGGCGGTGGAGATGTATGGCATACGAGACGTTACGGCAGATGCTGGAGGAAAGCCGGCGGATTATGGTGTTCAGCGGCATGGGGATGATCCGGGAAGCGGGGATTCCTTATTTTAAGGATGATATTTATGCCTATGAGATTGAAACGAAGTACGGGGTCTCGCCGGAGGAATTTTTGAGCGCAGCTTATTACAGCCCCAGGCCGGGCGCTTTTTACAAATTTTATAAGGAAGAGATGCTTAAGGACAGGAGCAGCCGGGTTCCCAGCCAGGCTCATTATGCACTGGTAAGGCTGGAGCAGAAAAAGGAGTCCCAGGGAGGGAAGGTGATTGTTGCAACCAGGACTTTGAGCGGCCTGCATCGGAAGGCAGGAGCGAAGAATGTCATCGAGATCCATGGGGATATGTCCCATAACCGCTGCACCAGGTGCGGCAAGGAATTTTCCATGGATTATATACTGGAATCGCCGGGGATCCCTCAGTGCAATGTCTGCCATGGGGCGATCCGGCCGGGGATCCTTTTGGCCGGGGAAATGCTGGATAACGGCATTATCACCTGGGTGGCCAACGAGACGGAGCAGGCAGATATGCTTTTGGTGGTGGGAACCCATCTGGATTCGTATCTGACAAAGCGGTTCCGCCATTATTACCATGGAAGTAAGCTGGTGCTGATCACGGACGAACACCATCCTACGGATCAGGAAGCGGATATGCTGATCTATGGAAAGGCATCCGAGGTGCTTCCGCAGGCGATTGACTGAGTATTGACGGAAAGGTAAGGAAGATATACATCATGGGAAATGTAAGAACGAGGTTTGCGCCCAGCCCTACGGGGAGGATGCATGTGGGAAATCTGAGGACGGCGCTGTACGCCTATCTGATTGCAAAGCACGAGGGCGGGGATTTTCTGCTCCGCATTGAGGACACGGATCAGGAACGGTTTGTGGAGGGGGCTCTGGAGATTATTTACCGGACTCTGGCGAAGACGGGGCTTCTTCATGACGAGGGGCCGGACAGGGACGGGGGCGTGGGCCCTTATGTCCAGAGCGACAGACAGGCGGCCGGGATTTATCTGGACCATGCGAAAAGGCTGGTAGAAAAAGGAGAGGCTTATTACTGTTTCTGTGACAAGGAGCGTCTGGATTCCCTGAGGCAGGAGGGGGCGGGCAAGGAGATCGTGGTCTATGACAAGCACTGCCTGCATTTGTCGAAGGAAGAGGTGGAGGAGAAGCTTAAGGCCGGTATTCCCTATGTAATCCGCCAGAACAATCCCACAGAGGGGACCACTACCTTTTCAGACGAGATTTACGGGGACATTACGGTGGACAATGCAGAGCTGGACGATATGATCCTGATCAAGTCGGACGGCTATCCCACCTATAATTTTGCCAATGTGGTAGACGACCATCTCATGGGGATTACCCACGTGGTCCGGGGAAATGAGTATCTGTCCTCTTCGCCCAAGTATACCAGACTGTACCAGGCCTTTGGCTGGGAGGAACCGGTTTATGTCCACTGTCCGCTGATCACTGACGAGACCCATAAGAAGCTCAGCAAGCGGAGCGGCCATTCGTCCTTTGAAGATCTGATCGATCAGGGCTTTGTGACGGAGGCGGTGGTTAATTATGTGGCGCTCCTTGGCTGGTGCCCGGAGGACAACCGGGAAATTTTCTCTCTGCAGGAGCTTACGGATGCCTTTGATTACCGTCATATGAGCAAATCGCCGGCGGTCTTTGATATACAGAAGTTAAAGTGGATGAACGGGGAGTATGTAAAGGCCATGGCTCCGGAAGCGTTTTTCGAAATGGCAGAGCCTTATTTAAAGGAAGTGCTCCATAAGCCCTTTGACCTTAAGAAGATTGCGGCCATGGTGCAGACCAGAATCGAGGTGTTCCCGGATATTGCGGGGCTGGTGGATTTTCTGGAGGAGCTTCCGGAGTATGATACGGCCATGTATGCCCACAAGAAAATGAAGACCAGCGAGGAAAGCTCTCTTGCGGTCCTTAAAGATCTGCTTCCCATTCTGGAGGGAACGGATGCTTATGACAATGATTCTCTTTACGGTCTCTTGCAGGGCTATGCGAAGGAAAAGGGCTATAAAAACGGTTATGTGCTTTGGCCGGTCCGCACGGCGGTTTCCGGAAAGCAGATGACTCCGGCGGGAGCCACGGAGATCATGGAGCTTCTGGGGAAGGAGGAAACCCTTGCCCGTGTGAAAAAGGGCATTGAGAAGCTGGCGCATGCGTAAGCTGAATGAGTTTCAGGAGCGGGCGGTGCGTCATGGAAACGGCCCCGCCCTTGTTTTGGCGGGGCCGGGCTCCGGAAAGACGACCGTAGTCACCAGGCGGGTGAAGCAGCTGATTGAGGGCGGCGCGGCGCCCGGACAGATTTTGGTAATTACCTTTACCAGGGCGGCGGCGAAGGAGATGCAGACCCGGTTCGAGGGGCTGATGGACGGAAGGAAGCTTCCTGTGACCTTCGGTACCTTTCATTCGGTGTATTTCCGGGTTTTGAAGCATGCCTATCATTATGACGCCGCCCAGATCATCGGAGAGGAAAAAAGGCTTCGGTTTCTTTCGGAAGAGCTTTCGGAGGAGGAGCCCTCCATGGCGGAGGAGCCTCTGGAATTTTTGCAGGAGGTCTTAAGCGAGATCAGCAGTGTGAAGAATGACATGCTGGATTTGGAAACCTATTATTCCAGAAGCTGTCCGGAGGAGTTGTTCCGGCGGCTTTTTCGCGCTTATGAGCGGCGGCTTCGGAAGGAAAATGTCATTGACTTCGACGACATGCTGAGTCTCTGCCATGAGCTTTTTACGGCCAGGAAGGACATTCTCGGGGCCTGGCAGAGGAAATACCGGTATATCCTCTGTGACGAGTTTCAGGATATCAACCGGCTCCAGTATGAGATTTTAAAGCTTCTGGCCCTGCCGGAGAATAATCTTTTCGTGGTGGGGGACGATGACCAGGCCATTTACCGGTTCCGGGGGGCCAGGCCGGAGCTGATGCTTCATTTCGAGCAGGAGTATCCGGAGGCGAAGCGGTATCTTCTGGCGGTCAATTACCGGTCTCAGGATAAGATCATCGGGGCGGCGGGGAATCTGATCTCCCACAATCAGGTTCGGTTTGGAAAGAGGATTTCCGGCACGGAGAGGACGGGGCTTCCTGTGGTTTTGGGAGAATTTCCCACGGAGGCGGAGGAAAACCGCCGGATTCTTTCTCATATCCGGGCTTACCGCGGGGAGGGGATGGCTTATGAGGAAATGGCGGTCCTTTCCCGGACCAATACGGGGGGACGCGGGCTTCTTGGCCTCCTCATGGAGTATAATATTCCGTTTCAGACGAAGGATCTGATTCCGAGTCTTTATACCCATTGGATCTGCGGCGATATTCTGGCTTATGTCCGGGCGGCCATGGGGGATGAAAGCCGGGGGACCCTTCTTCGGATTTTGAACAAGCCCTGCCGCTATATTTCCCGGTCGGTGTTTTCCGGCGGGAATGCGTCGCTTGCGCAGATCGAGGCCATGTATGAGGAGAAGCCCTGGATGGCAAGGCGGATCCGGGAGCTTTCGGAGGACCTTCGGACCATCAGCCGCAGGCCGCCGTATCAGGCCGTCCTTCATATCCGGAGGGCGGCGGGCTATGACGATTATCTGAGAGCTTACGCGAAGGAGCGGAACCTTGAGGAGGGAGCGCTTTTTGCGGTGGCGGAGGAGCTTCTTTCCGACGCCGGGGAATACCAGTCGTTTCCGGAATGGTTCGCCCATATGGACCGTTATCAGGAGGAGATGAAAAAACAGAGGGACGGGCGGGAACCGGCAGGGGTGGTGTTTTCTACCATGCACGGAGCCAAGGGCCTGGAGTATGAGGCGGTTTTTCTGCCGAATGTCAACGAGCAGGTGATTCCCCACGGAAAAGCGGGGCTTCCCGTGGACGTGGAGGAGGAGCGGCGGCTGTTTTATGTGGCCATGACCAGGGCGAAGGAGCGGCTGCACGTGTACTGGGTGAAGGAGCGGTGCGGGACGGCAGCGGCGCCCAGCCGGTTTGTCCGGGAGCTTAAGGCGGCCCGCAGGAACGAAGACGGAAAAGCGGACTTGAAGAGAGAAAAGGAGGACGGGAACAGTGGAGCTTTTGACTGACGCGCTTTTGGACGGGGGGCTGGACACCCTGAAGATGCTGCCTTTTCTTCTGGCTGCTTTTTTGTTTCTTGAGCTTCTGGAACACCGGTCGGAGGGAAGGAGGGACAGCTTTCTCTCAAAGATCGGGGCTGCGGGTCCGGCTGCGGGGGCTCTTTTTGGCTGCGTGCCCCAGTGTGGGTTTTCTGTGGCTGCCGCCAATCTTTATGCCGGGGGCGTCATTACGGCAGGCACGCTTCTTGCGGTGTTTCTTTCCACCTCGGACGAGGCTGTCCTTTTGCTGATGGGCCATCCGGGCCAGGCGGGAACGGTATTCAGGCTTCTGGCAGTAAAGGTGCTTCTGGGGATGCTCTGGGGCTACGGGGCAGATCTTCTGCTGGCCAAAAGCGATATGAAGCGGAACCGGCTGGGGGCCATCTGTGAGGAATGCGGCTGTAAGGAGGAGGGGCTGGAGATGCCCTTCGATGTGCTGGGGAAGGGATATGATCCGGAGAGGGAAGAGGCTTCGGACCCTCCCGGACGTCATAGGATCCTGCGGGCGGCCTTTTATCACACGGCGGAAATCTTTATTTACCTGTTCAGCGTCAATGTGCTTTTGAATATTCTCTTGGGGGCGGCGGGGATCGAATGGCTGTCGGAATTCCTTCTCAAGGATTCTTTTTTTCAGCCGGTGCTGTCGGCGTTTATCGGCCTGATTCCCAACTGTG
The DNA here is from genome assembly GCA_949740745.1 of uncultured Lachnospiraceae bacterium. Lineage (GTDB taxonomy): Bacteria > Bacillota > Clostridia > Lachnospirales > Lachnospiraceae > Lientehia. Next base: position 9,265 of record CATJIW010000115.1, read on the forward strand.
CGGCTTCGGTGGTTTTGACGGAGCTTTATCTGAGCGGGGCCCTGAGCTTTGGGTCTGCGGCGGCAGGCCTGCTTTCCGGAGCCGGCGTGGGTCTGGCGGTGTTGTTTCGGATCAACCGGGACAGGAAGGAAAATCTGCGTGTCACCGGAATGCTTCTCTTTGCCGCTGTGCTGTCCGGAATTTTTTTGCAGATCCTTCTGAATTCTTAAGGGAATGTTCAAACAAGGCTTCTCTGGAAATGGTATACTGAATGCAGACTTTCAGGGGCGTCAGAAAGGGCTTCCTGAGGAAAGGGGCCTGTTTACGAAAGAGAGGTTTGAGGGAACATGTACAAGGATCAGATCGGAAGTTTTGGGAACGGGAACCAGAGGTGCAGGCGGGGAAGGGAAAACCGGACCAGGAACAGGGCGCTGGCGGCAGGAGTGGTGCTGGCGGCCGTGTTCCTGGTGTTTTTTATCCGGGGGAAGGTCTTTTCAGAGGGAGATGGGGCTGTCGGGAAGGAACTCTGGCCGGACGCCCATGATCCGGCCCGCCCGGTTTTTCTGGATGAAAATGGGAAGCGGGTGATTCAGTGGGAGAAGATTCAGGTTCCGGACTGGATCGAGAAGGAGCTTTTGCCGGTCAATGAGTTTTCCAGGCCGGGGACCTTTGTGGACGATGTGGCCGGGATCGTGATTCATTATACGGCGAATCCGGGAACCACGGCCCGGCAGAACCGGGATTATTTTGCAGGGCTTTCCGACGGGGCGTCGGAAACCTATGTGAGCAGCCACTTTATCATTGGGATTGACGGAACAATTATCCAGTGCGTCCCCATGAGCGAGGTGGCCTATGCCTCCAATGACCGGAACCGGGACACGGTATCCATTGAGTGCTGTCACGAGGAGGAGAGCGGGAGGTTTTCGAAGGAGACCTATGCCTCGCTGGTAAGGCTTACGGCCTGGCTCTCGGATACTTATATGATAAGGACGGAGGACATTATCCGTCACTATGACGTGACGGGGAAAGCCTGTCCCAAATATTTCGTGGATTATGAGGATAAGTGGAAGGGATTTCTTCTGGATGTGGAGAAAAACAGGGAGTAGTGGGGAACGGAATCGGCCGCCCTTCCTGATGGGGAAAGGCGGCCGGCTGATCATGCCTGTTTCTTCCGGCTGTTCCAGACCGTGGCAAGGATGTCTTTCAGGACGAGGAAGGCATCAAGCTCACCGTACCCGTAATGCTTTTCAAGGCTTTCTAACAGCAGGTTCAGTTCTTTGACATAGGGCCCGGTATCTACCTGGCTTTGATAGGCGGCCAGGACGGGATACTTTTTGCTCCATGCCCTGGTCCAGTCGATTTTTTCGGAAACGGACTCGCTGGTCCGGTCGATGCATTCCTGGATTTCTTTCACGTCGACGTCAAATTCGATCAGCTCGTCCAGGGACAATCCATAGAGATTGGCGAGTCTTTTGGACTGGCGGATATCCGGCAGGGTCTCGTCCAGTTCCCATTTGGAAATGGTCTGCCTGCTCACGCCCAGCTTTCCGGCCGCCTCTTCCTGCGACAGCCCGCTTTTTTTCCGGGCATTGAAAAGATTGTTTCCCAGGTTCATGATGGTTACCTCCTGTGTTTTTGTTAAAACAAATTATAAGGGATTTGACGTCTAAAATCTACCAACGGGAGGATTCATTTCCGCCCGTTTTCCTGACAGGGCTTATGGAGCAGACAATTGTGAAACCTGAAATAGCGGAAATCTTCCGGCAGTATTTCCCTCCAAAGCCTGCTGCGCCAAACGTTTCATCAGGTACAGAACCGCAGAAGCTGCTCGGGAAAGAGTCCTTCCTGTCTTCCCTGGCCCGGCGGGGCAGACTTGACTTTTTTGCTCCCTCTGCTATAATCGTGGAGTAACCAGTAAACGCATTGTATCCGGCCTGGCGGAAATGTTTTCCGGCAGAGGAACAGTAGCAGGAGGAAAAAAAATGAATACTTCGGTAAAAACCCGTAACCTGGTGTTGACTGCGGTCATTGCCGCCATTATTATCATAATGGCATTTGTGCCGTATGTGGGCTACATCAACCTGGTGGTAATCAAGGCCACCCTGATCCATGTACCCGTCATTATCGGATCCGTTGTCTTAGGACCGAAAAAGGGCGCGTTTCTTGGATTTGTCTTTGGATTAACCAGCCTGATCAACAACACCTTTAACCCCAGTCTTTTGTCTTTTGCGTTCTCGCCTTTTTATTCCGGCGGAAATCTGTGGAGTCTCGTGATTTGTTTTGTTCCGAGAATTCTGGTGGGCGTGGTCCCGTATTTTGTGTACAGGGGCGTGATGAAGCTGGGAGGGGGGCATAAGACGGCGGAATTTGCGGCCCTGCCCCTGGCCGGCGTGGCGGGAGCCCTGGTCAATACGATCCTCGTTATGAATCTGATCTACTTTTGTTTTGCCGCCCGGTATGCGGCAGTGAAGGAGGTGGCCGTCGAGCTGGTCTATGACGGGATCCTGGCGATCATCGTGGCCAACGGGGTGCCGGAGGCAGGTGTGGCGGCTGTGCTTACACTGGCGCTTGGGAAGGCATTGCTGCATTTAAAAGGATAAGAAAGGATAAGAGCGGCGTACGGGAAGGAAATCGACGGGAAAATTGGATTTCCTTCCTGTTTTTCTTTTGTAGTCCCGATAGAATACGGCTCTGAGTGGAATACTACCGGAAGCGGGCCGCAGCGGCCAGGTTTTCCTGACTGACCAAAAGGCGGCGTAAGTTTACATGGATTTTACAAAATCCCGGTATTGGATTTGACGGGGAAATGGTATCCTGAGAGAGTAAAAAAGACATGTAATCGGGAAGGAGCTGGGACTATGGATATTTTTGACGGGTTGACGCTGATCGGGGGACTGAGTTTGTTTCTCTTCGGCATGAGCGTGATGGGGCAGGCTTTGGAGCGGAGGGCGGGCGGCAGGCTCCGCACGGTCCTTGGAAGGCTGACCACGGGGAAGACGGCGGGACTTTTGACGGGGCTTTTGGTGACTGCAGTGATCCAGAGCTCTTCGGCCGCCACGGTCATGGTGGTGGGCTTTGTCAATTCGGGGCTGATGACTTTGGGGCAGGCGATCCACGTGATCATGGGGGCCAATATCGGGACGACGGTTACGGCCTGGCTGTTAAGTCTTGCCGGCATTGAAAGCGGGAACCTGTTTATCCGCCTTTTGAAGCCCTCCTCTTTTACGCCGGTTCTGGCGCTGATCGGGATCATTTGCTATCTGTTCTGTAAAAGCTCGAAGAAAAAGGATACGGGCATGATCTTTCTTGGTTTTGCGACGCTGATGTTCGGGATGGAGACCATGTCCGGGGCTGTCTCGGGGCTCGGAAGTGTTCCGGCTTTTCGGGAGCTGTTCCTTTTGTTTGAGAATCCGGTGCTTGGGGTTCTTGCGGGGGCCGTCCTTACGGCGGTGATTCAGTCCAGCTCGGCCTCCGTGGGAATTTTGCAGGCGCTTGCTTCCACGGGGCAGGTCTCCTACGGCGCGGCGGTTCCTATTATCATGGGACAGAACATCGGGACTTGTGTGACTGCGATGCTGTCTTCTGTGGGGGCGAACCGGAATGCGAAGCGGGCAGCCATGGTCCATCTTCTGTTCAATGTAATAGGGACGGCCGTATGGCTGTCAGTATTCTGCCTGGGACGGGCGTTTCTGGCTCCGGCGTTTTTGGAAAGCCCGGTTTCTCTTTTCGGCATTGCGGCGGCTCATTCTGTTTTTAATCTTCTCTGCACGCTTCTGATGCTTCCCATGGCCGGCTTTCTGGAACGGCTGGCCTGCCGTCTCATCCGGGACGACAGGAAGCCGGAGGCGGTGGCGGAGCTTGACGAGCGGTTTCTCAGCACGCCCTCCATTGCTCTGGAGCGGTGCCAGGAGGTGGCGGCGGGACTGGCGGTGGCGGCGGCAGATGCGCTCACGGAGGGGCTTTCTTCTATGCGGGAGTATTCGGAGGAGCTTGCAGATTCGGTCCGGGAGAAGGAGGAGCTGACGGACCGCTATGAGGATCTTCTGGGCACCTACCTGGTCCATTTGAGCAACCGGCAGGTCACGGAGGCGGATCATACGGAGGCGGCCAAGCTTCTCAAGGTCATCGGGGATTTTGAGCGGATTGCCGACCACGGGGCGGGTCTTTTGGAGTCTGCGGAGGAATTAAGGGACAAGGGGCTTTCCTTTACCAGAGAGGCGCAGGCGGAGTACGGACTTTTGTCGGCGGCGGTGGAGGAAATCCTGGGGCTTTCTCTCCGGGCCTTTTTAAAGAATGATTTGGAGGCGGCGAGGCGGGTGGAGCCTCTGGAGCAGGTCATTGATATGTTGAAGGAGAAATTCCGCTCCAGCCATATTTTACGGCTTCAGGACGGGAGCTGTTCCATTGCCGCCGGGTTTGTCTGGTCAGATATCCTCACCAATCTGGAACGGACGGCAGACCACTGTTCGAATATAGCAGGGTGCGTGACGGACATGGCAGACCGGAACATGAACCTTCACGAATCCTTGCGCGATTTCCGGGACGGAAACGGGGAGTTTCGCGAGCGGTTTGAAGAGTATCGGAGGAAGTATGCTCCGGAGGGCGCTGCCAGGATGTTTTGATGGATGAAATGTTTCAGGGGAAAGGAGCTGCCGGATATGATTTTTTGTGTGGAGGACGACGAGGGAATCCGGGAACTGATGATCTATGCGCTTGGCTCTGCCGGATTTTCGGCGAAAGGATTTTCGGACGGCGTTTCCTTTTTTGAGGCATTGGAGAGGGAGAAGCCGGAGCTTGTCCTTCTGGATATCATGCTTCCGGGGGAGGACGGCATTTCGATTTTGAAACGATTACGGAGTGGAGAAGCAGCGGCGAAGGTCCCGGTTATTATGGCTTCGGCCAAAGGGACGGAGTATGACAAGGTGATCGGGTTGGATTTAGGTGCGGACGACTATCTGGCAAAGCCTTTTGGCATGATGGAGATGGTTTCCCGCGTGCGCGCAGTGCTCAGACGGACGAGCGGAGAGAGTGGGACTGGGGACGCCGGGAGGGAGACGGAAGAGTGCTTCCAGATGGGGGCGCTTGTGATGGACCGGGCCGGACACAGGGTGTCTGTCTGTGGGAACCGGGTCGCCCTTACCCTCAAAGAGTATGAGCTTCTGCGTCTTTTTATGGAACATCCGGGAAGGGTTTTCACCAGGGATCAGCTTCTTTGCCAGGTTTGGGGCTTTGGCTATGAGGGAGAGACAAGGACGGTAGATGTCCACATCGGTACGCTCCGCACAAAGCTTGGGGAGTGCGGCGGCTATATTGAAACAGTTCGCGGGGTTGGATACCGGATGGAGAGGATAGAATGACAAGAAGAATTTTTCGCACGGTTTTTTTTGTGGCTGTCAGCATGTTTGTGGCCTCGGTGGCTCTTTTTATGACAGTCCTCTATGGTTATTTTTCTGTCGTCCGCCAGGAGGAGCTTAGGTCGCAGACGGATTTGGCGGCGCGGGGAGTAGAGAATGGGGGGCTTCGGTATCTGGAAGGCCTTGGGAGTCTGGACTGCCGCATTACATGGATTGGGGAGGACGGAGGTATCCTTTATGACAGCAGGTCCGACGCTGGAGGGATGGAGAACCATCTGGAGCGGGAGGAAGTGAGGGAGGCTCTTGAGGATGGCTATGGGATGGCCGCCCGTTCTTCCTTTACTCTGGCGGAGCGGTATTTGTACAGTGCGAAAAGGCTGGAGGACGGGACGGTGCTCCGGATTTCTGCCGCCCAGGATTCTCTTCCAGCTCTGTTTTTGGGGATGTCGGAGCCTTTCTGCGTGATTTTTGCGGCAGCAGTCTGCCTCTCTTTTTTCTTGGCTTCCCGTCTGGCAAAAAAGATTGTGAAGCCGCTCAATGAGCTGGATTTGGATGCTCCCTTTGCGGACGGGGTCTATGAAGAGCTTTCGCCGCTTCTGGTCCGGATTCAGGCCCAGCAGAAGGAGATCGGCTGGCAGAGGGAAGAGCTTTTGCAGACCTCGAAGCTTCGCCGGGAGTTTACGGCCAACGTCTCCCATGAACTGAAAACGCCTCTTCAGACCATTTCGGGCAGCGCGGAGCTTTTGGCAGGGGGGATGGTGAGGCCAGAGGATGTTCCTGCTTTTTCCGGGCGGATTTACGGGGAGGCGAAACGGATGATCGGACTGGTGGAGGATATTCTCCGGCTTTCGCATCTGGATGAAGGCGCGGAAGATATGAAATGGGAGTGGGTGGATTTGTATGCGCTGGGGGAGGAAGCGGCAGAATTGTTTTCTTCTGGGGCAAGGGCGGCCGGCGTGGCGTTTTTGTTTTTGGGCGGGCCGGCGGCAGTTTTCGGGATCCGGCCGCTTTTGCAGGGAATTATCTATAATCTCTGTGATAATGCC
>CATJIW010000116.1 GCA_949740745.1 uncultured Lachnospiraceae bacterium
CAGACGAACAGTTAGCGTACGCTGCTTAATTGCAGCTGTCGGCCTTAGGTCTCTCACAGCTTAAGATCCCGGCATCGACGATGTGAGGAACTTCGCCTCTTAAGCTTTGCGGAGGTGGAAGAATCATGAAGCTACCGAGTGAGGAAGCCTGTCTTTTGGCGTTCTCACGGGGGAATCAAAAAGAAAAGACTTTGATGGGAGAAACCCGGATGGAAGGGCTTTCGGACAGGGGTTCGATTCCCCTCAGGTCCACTCAAAGCAGCATTGGCCGGACGCCGGAGCGGTTCGGCCAGGAAGGCTCAGGCTTCACTGCAGATAAAACCCTGTGCATACGCATCTATCTGAAAGCAGCGTATGCACAGGGTTTTTTGGTTACCTTATGGCACCAGGAGGATTACACGCAGGGCATTCCCCACACCCTATGACAGATACCTCCTCTTCAGGCTCTCCACCATCTCCCGGTACCTCCTGCCGCACTGCGCCGTCCTTCCCGCCTCGATATCGGAAAGGCAGGGGGAAAGCCATTCCTTCCAGATGCCCTCATAGACGGCGGCCCGGTCCTCTCCCAGATCAATGCAGGCGACAATGGCCGGAGCCACGTCATAATACTCTTCCACCAAAGCGCGCCCCTCCGGCGTCCTAAGCATACAGCCATCCCTAAAATTCCGGAAGCTTGTAAGCTCATAGCAGTCGTCAGGCTTTCCGAAGGAGCCGCAGACTGCCGTCGTGATAAAGCACATCTTTCCTTTTTTGAAGCCGGTCACCATATCCTCATAGTTCCCTTTGACAATCTTTGATTTCGGATGGGCCGCAACCCACTCCTCCACCAGGATATCCGCCAGCCTCCCGCTGAGGGAAAGCTTCTGCTCCTGCACCATGGGAACCGCATAGACGGCAAGGATCATCTTATACTGATCCAGCTTCAGGGCGCGGGCGTTTTTAGTCCGAAGAGATGCATCTGCCGCCACTGCCTCGTCAACCGCCTTCGCAAGCCCCGCAGCCAACTCGTGCATCAGGGCGTCCCCTTTGTCCTCCGCCAGCATCCCATAGCGGTCCACCGTTTCCAGCACCGGCCGGCACTGTCTTTTATAATTGTCAAAGCTGGAAGCATATTCGGAACGGCTGAAATGCTCCATGATGTGCAGATGCTCGAAGAGAATCTCATTGAAATGGAGCCTGGCGTAAATCTCATTGGCCTTCGCATTGTACTGGTCAAGCTCCAGCATCTGGTCGATCAGATCCTCCGCCTTTTCGTCCCCGTTTTCATAAAGCTTCTGAAGCACGTCCTCCAGAGGGTTCTTTTCCTTTTTTTCCCGGACGACCACCAGCTCCTCCTGGGTCAGCACTGCGCCGCAGTACATGCAGGAAAATTTTTCAAGCTCTTCCGGAATACTCAGTTCTCCGCCGCATTTGGGGCATTTCCCGTTTCTGTTCGCCATGTCATTCTCTCTTTCTTTGCAATATATTGTATGCCGGTCCGTATTTGGTCCCCCGTTTCTCCCAGTTACCGCAAAAGCTCCTCCGCACCGTGAACCGTCAGGTCGCAGAATTCCTCGTTGCGGAGCTCCGTGTCCAGGGACAGGATCCGCCGGACCTTTTCCTCTTTCGGACATTCCCGGTCAAGGACGGCGGCGACCAGCTCCTCCTTCGGCCTTTCGGTAAAGGCAAGGAGCGCCCGTTTCCCGAAGGTCCGCTTGAGGGCGATCCCGCCGCAGATGTCCACGGCCATCACTGCGTCCTCCCCCCGGTCTAAAATCTCCCGGACGTCCTCTGCCATGCTTCCGTAGCTGTTTCCGGCGTAGCGGGTGGTCTCGAAAAATCTCCCCGCCCGCTCCATCTGCCCAAACTCCTCCGGCGTAACAAAATGATAGGCCCCGTCCGCTTCTCCGCCTTTCCTTTTCCGGGTAGTATAGGATTTCGCCCGGACGGCTCCCCCTCTTCGGATCAGTTCCTCCATAAGCTCCGTTTTCCCGGAGCCGGAAGGCCCGATCAGGGCAATGATCCGGCTTCCTGCCGCCGCTTCCCACTGGTATGGCGCCGGATCCATTAAAATATCCAGGAAGGTCAAAAATTCCTCGTAGGTATTCACCGAAATGCAGCCTGTCATATGACGGTTCCAGGGCTTTCTCATCAGCACCGGGTAGGCCGAGCCGGAGGCGGAGATATTGTGGCCGCCGTCGTCCAGCAGCATGTCCATGTTCATCAGTTCCTTCCGAAAGCCCATAATGATGTTTTCACCGGGCACCATGGGAAAGGCTTCCATAAGCCTGGCGGCCCGGATCCCCATAAGCTCCGGCGGCAGGGCCGTGATGAAAAACACCTCCGCCCGCTCAGAAAGCGCTTTGACAAATTCCGCCGCTCCCGGAAGCAGGGGCTGGTTTCTCACAAAATCCTCCCTCCGGTAATACTTAAGCAGCAAGTCGGTCCTTTTCCCCGTCTTCCCCCAGGAACGGATCTCCTCCACAGTCATGGGCGGCGCAAAGCCATACTCCTCATTGGCCAGGGCCACCGCATATTCATTGCAGGAAAACAGGATGTCGTCCACGTCAAGACCGATCTTAAAATATTTTTTCATACAAATACTCCCAACGATACTCCCAAAATAACGGCGCTCCCGGATCCGTGGTCAGGTCTCCCGAAAGAGAACCAGGCTAAACCAGGTCACCACATTGCCTCCGTACATAAACTCGATCTCATGCTTTTCCGCCAGGTCCGTCACCAGAATCCCGTAGCTTTCCACACAGGGAAACATTCTGTCCGGGTGGCGGCACGGCCCCTCCGGATATGCGCAGGTTTCACAGATGGCGCAGGATTCCGTGGAAAGGGCCGTCACTGCAAGGCCCCGCTCCCTGAAGCTTTCACACACCTGCCTCGTGATCTCCTCGTGCTCCGTACGGCAGGCCAGCGTTTCCTCCAGATCCGCAATGTCCGCCACCTCGGAAAAGGTGGTAAACAAAAATCCCTCCTCGAAGGAAAGACATTTCCGCCTGCACTCCTCCACCGTCCCCACGGCAGGCGGGCAGGCCCAGGAGGTCCCGTATCTGGAGCACTCTGTCTCGCAGATATAGCGCACCTGTTCCGAAAACTCAAGCTCCTCCGGCCGGATCCAGGCATACTGGGCCAAAGGAAGCTCCGAAAGCCGCTCCTCGATCTGTCGTTTTTTCTCATCTGTCATCTTTTCTGCCCCGCCGTTTCTGATCTTCTGCTTTTTTGCTCCCGTTTTTTTCTCCCGGCTTTATTTCCAGATAATGTCCGCCGGCTTCCTGGGAGCCGTCCTCTGATAGCGCACCGCCGGATACCCCAGAAGCATGCAGCAGGCCAGAGGCTTTTCGGATACCCCAAGCCATTCCTTCAGGACCCGGCTTCTTCCGATAATCCTGGTCAGATATCCGCTGTAAAGAACGCCAAGCCCTTCCGATACGGCCATGTTTTCCATGTTGCAGGCTGCAAGCCCCCCGTCGAACACCTCGTCTGCGGCCACGGCCAGAAAGACGTCCGCTCCGAAAAACAGGGAATCCCTTTTCGGATCCTCCCGGTGCTCTTCCACAAATTCCGCAAAACGGGCCGCCATGGCGGGAGCAGCCTCCCGCAGAGGCTCAAGCATGCCCGGAAGCTCCTGCCACACCAGTTCCTTCCAGTGAGAAAGCTCTTTCTGTACCACGTAGAACCGGCACGCCTGCCGGTTGGCCGCCGTGGGCGTGTACCGTCCCGCCTGAAGAATCCGCTCCAGCTTTTCCCGTTCCACCGCTTTCTCCTCGTAGCTTCGGATGCTCCGTCTGAATTTCACCGCATGAAGATAATTCTCCGGCTCAATGCTAAAGCGATCTTTCTCGTACTCCTCCACATCCGCCATATCCCAGGACGGCAGGGAAACGGCTCCCTTCGGACATACCGCCACACAGTGGCCGCAGCCGATGCACCGCTTCCCCGCAGCCGCCTTTTTCTCCTTCAGACAAAGATTTCCAAGAAGGCAGTCCCTCACGCAGGCCCCGCAGCCGACACAGGCTTCTCTGTTGATTATAACCATTTCTTTATTCCTCCGCTGCCGCATATTCTATGAAAGTAGGCCAGGCGGACCTGAAGGCGGCATGCCTGCATGAGCGCATCCAGGAACACTTTGGCGCATTTCCTGATTACCATTGTATCGGCATGCCCGCCCTATGTCAAGAGGCGGCAGAAGCCGGGAATCCCAAAGACTCCCGGCTCCGTTCTGCCTGCGTTATTTGATTTGTTATTTGCTTTTGCCGTATCCGGCCGTTTTTCGCCGGAGCTTTCCGTACCCGGTCCTTATTTCGCCGGCTTGGGATTGGAGTTTCCGACCTGCGCCCTCTTCTCGTCGTCCAAGGTCGCCCGGTAAAGCTCGTACCACTCTTCCCTGCTGATCTCCACGTCAGAAGCGGTACAGATATCCTTTAACCGCTCCCTGTTGGTGGTGCCGATCAACGGCTGGATCTTCGCAGGATGACGCAGGATCCAGGCGATGGCGATGGCGGAAGGAGAAGCCTTCTTCTCTTCGCTCATGCGGTTCACCACGGAATTTAAGATCGGATACTGATCGTCGTTCATGAACACGCCGCCGTAGAAACGCACCTGGAAGGGAGACCATGCCTGAGCCGTCATCTTCTTCATTCTCATATACGTCAGCACGCCGCCGTTGCGGTCCACGTTATCCAGCTCGTTCAGCTGCACGGAGGCCGTGGGATCGACCAGCTCCGTATGGGCCACGGAAAGCTGCATCTGATTGATGATAAGCCTCTGGTTCAGACAGGACTGCAGAAACGCCAGATCCATGGTCTTGAAGTTGCTGACGCCGAAATAACGGACCTTTCCGGAAGACTGGAGCAGATCAAAGGCTTCCGCCACCTCTTCCGGCTCGATCAGGGTATCCGCCCGATGCAGAAGGAAGGTATCCAGATGGTCGACCTTCAGCCGCTTCATGCTGTTTTCCACCGATTCGATGATATGCTTTTTGCTGGTGTCGATGTACAGCGTCTTCTCCGTGTCGCGGATCAGTGCACATTTGGACTGAATCAGGATCTTCTCCCGAAGTCCGGGATTGCGCTCCAGGATCCTTCCAAAATATTCCTCGGAAGCCCCCGCCCCGTAAACGTCCGCATGGTCGAAGAAGGTAATCCCCTCGTCCACCGCCGTCAAAACCAGCTTCTCCGCATCCTCAAAGGGGATCCGGCAGTCCCTCATGCAGCCAAGCGCCATTTCAGAAGCTTCCAGAACGCCGCCGATCATAATGTGTTTCATTTCCCATTCCTCCTTGCTGTTCCGATTTTCTTCAGTATATCATATATTTCCCTGTTTTCCCATACGCTATATTGCTCATTGACGGAACAGGGGAAAGCCGATATAATGGGCCTTATGTATCAATGCCGGCCGCCGGTTCTTTTTGGAAAGGATAACGAGTCATGTGGATCGCAGACCATTGGAACGATTACGAAATAATCGATACGTCAAAAGGAGAAAAACTGGAACGGTGGGGGGACTACCTGCTGGTGCGCCCCGATCCCCAGGTCATCTGGGACACCCCGAAAACCCATGGAGGATGGAGGAAGAAAAACGGCCATTACCACAGAAGCGCCAGGGGCGGCGGAGAATGGGAATTCTTCGACCTGCCCAGGCAGTGGTCCGTCGGCTATGAGCCCTTACGCCTCACCTTTCAGCTAAAGCCCTTCAGCTTCAAGCACACCGGGCTGTTCCCGGAGCAGGCCGTAAACTGGGACTGGTTCTCTTCCTTAATAAAGGGAGCCGGCCGGCCCGTGAAGGTGCTGAACCTGTTCGCCTATACCGGCGGAGCCACTCTGGCGGCCGCCCGGGCGGGAGCTCAGGTGACCCACGTGGACGCCTCCAGGGGCATGGTCACCTGGGCCAGGGAAAATGCCGCCGCTTCCGGCCTTTCCGGGGCTCCCGTCCGCTGGATCGTGGATGACTGCGTAAAATTCGCAGAACGGGAACTGCGCCGGGGGAATCATTACGATGCCGTCATCATGGATCCCCCCTCCTATGGCCGGGGCCCCAAAGGGGAAATCTGGAAGATCGAGGACTCCGTCTTCTCCCTGGTAACCCTCTGCGCCAGTCTTTTGTCGGAGGAACCGTTATTTTTCCTCATCAACTCCTACACCACCGGGCTGGCTCCCGCCGTCCTCTCCTACATGCTGGGTGTGGCCCTGAAACACAGGGGCGGCCGCATCCTTGCCGGCGAGGTGGGTCTTCCCGTCACCAGGACCAAACTCGTGCTGCCCTGCGGAGCCTCCGGGCGGTGGGAAAAGTAATTACCATTTATTCCTCACCTTCTCCGCAAAGCCGAGCATATGGTTCACCGGAAGCCTCGTCCCGTCATCAAGAACCGCCGTTCCGTCGAAATAGCCGAACACCTGATGCTGGTCGCTGAGTATGACCCCCGCCGAGGTATATGCCTTCCGGTCCAGAACGGGCGTAAAGGAAAGCGCAAGCCGCCCGTCGGAGGAGGTGAAGGTCCAGGGCTTCAGATAATCCGTCTTCCCCTCCTCTTCGCCTGGGATCACAAAACGGACGTCCTCCAGCTTATGGGCCTTCCCTTTATAAAACAGCATGTTCTCCGTGGCCGCAGAGGTGTCGCCAAAGCCATAACCCAGGTTGAAGCCGAAGGTCTCCCCTCCGCAGGGTCCCATGGCCGCGCTCCAGTACCAGGTATTGTCATAGGTCCAGACGCCCCTGCCCCAGTCCAGAAGGGCAAAGCTGTCCTCCTCTCTAAATTCATACACCCTCCCGGCGTACTCTGCCTTTCCTGACGCCCGCATGCCGATGATCTTCTGATTGTAATAAAAGGCCGTCTTTTTTTCCGGAAACGGCGTGGCAATGACCATGCTGTCCTCCGGCTCCTTCGTCAGCTCGAAATGAACCCGGACAGGCAGGCCGTTCTCAAACCTTCGGATCTCTCCGTCCAGGATCCTCTTCCCGTCCCGGTGGCAGAAGGACATCCTCAGGTTTTTCTTATCCAGCGACACGTCCCCCGCCGCCGAGGTTGCCGGAAATCCCGTCTTCCCCATGGGAAAAACCGTCATCGGGCTGACGGTTCGTTCCGTCCTCTTTTCAAAATCCAGAAACGAAATGCTCACAAGCCCCATATAGGAGTTGTCGTCCAGCGTCAGCGCCACCCCGTACCTGTCATTGTGGATCAGATAATAATCCCACTCCTTGATCCGCAGGGTTCCGCCCCTTATGCGGCTCCTGTCATATTCCTTTACCAACGACGTGGCATACCCCGCCTCATTCAGTTCGCCCCGCTCATTAAGAAGCGGCCCCGGCGAAAGTTTTTTCTGTTTCCCCATAAAAATCCTCCTCATTTTCCATGACATTTGATCCGCACCTGTGCTATACTGAAGGACAGCGCCCGTATACTATTATCATTCCAATGAATCCATAAGCACAGAAAACGCCCGGACGCAAGCCCTCCCCGTTTTCCAGGGTCTCATTTCCACGGCGCAGAGGGCTTTTCCCGGATCAATCGCCAGAATCCTTTCCATGTTTCGCTTTTTCACAGGCAATTGCGGAACATAAAATTGTGGGAATATTCTGGCAGCATGTCCGTCCAAAGCCTGCTGCCCCAAACGTTCCCGCAAGCCCAGAACCGCTGAAGTCACTCGGGAAAGAATCCCTCCTGCCTTCCCTGGTCCTGCTTCCACGGCGCAGAGGGCTTTTCCCGGAAATATTGCCAGAATATTCAATGTATTTTTGAGTTTCGCAAACGCCTGAATAATAATTGTCATTAAAAGGAGAAACCATGGCTTCTGTTAAAACAGCACTGATCACAGGCGCTTCCCGCGGCATCGGAAAGGCCGTCGCCCTGCGGCTCGCCAGAGAGGGCTTCCGGCTCGTCCTCTGTGCCAGGAACGAAGCGCCTCTTTTTGAAACCAGGAAAGAGCTTCTGGCCCTTGGCGCCCCCTGCCTGGCCGTCGCTGCCGACGTGTCGGACCCCGCTGCATGCCGGAGGCTCTTTGACGAGGCCGCCGCTGCCTTCGGCTCCGTAAACATTCTGGTGAACAATGCGGGGATTTCCCACATCGGGCTTTTGCAGGATTTAAGCGACAGCCAGTGGGACGCTCTGATCGGCACCAACCTGTCCTCCGTCTTTTACTGCTGCCGTCTGGCCATTCCCTCCATGATCGCGGCAAAAAGCGGCCGGATCTTAAACATTTCCTCTGTCTGGGGAAGCGCAGGAGCCTCCTGCGAAGCTGCCTATTCTGCCTCCAAAGGCGGCGTGAACGCCCTTACAAGAGCCCTGGCAAAGGAGCTCGCCCCTTCCGGCATCCAGGTCAACGCCCTGGCCTGCGGCGCCATCGACACGGACATGAACCGGTTCCTTTCCAGGGAGGAGCGGGCCGCCCTGGCGGAGGAAATTCCCGCCGGCCGGCTGGGCACCGCAGACGAAGCCGCCGAAATGGCCTGGAGGCTTCTCTCCGCCCCCGATTACCTGACCGGGCAGATCGTCACCCTGGACGGCGGATGGATCTGACCGTTCCTTCCCCTCTGACCGGAAAGGCTTATTCCTCAAACAAAAGGATCTCCCCATCGCTTTCCGCAAAGTAAGGAGTCCCAAGGGTCTCCACCACCGCCTTTCCATTGGTAGCCTCCGTAAGCTGCTTCACGAATGCGTCTGCCTCCTCCTCCGGAAGCATCAGCCTGGCGGCCACCTGGTCCGTGTACTCCGTGCCCAGTACAGGAAGCTTCCTCTGTCCGGCAATGTACTGGAGCTTACCGAGTCCATTGTAATCGCAGACCACGGAAACCTCCCTTCCCGGACGTTTCCTGAGAATCACACTGTTTCGAAGCCCCTCCTTCACCGCCCCGGAATAAGCCCGCACCAGGCCGCCGGTCCCAAGGAGGGTCCCGCCGAAATACCGGGTCACCACCACGCACACGTTGTGGACGCCCTCCCCCAAAAGCACGTCCAGCATGGGCCTTCCGGCCGTGCCGCCCGGCTCCCCGTCGTCGCTGCAGCGGGTCAGCTCATTTCCCCGCCCAATGCAGAAGGCCGTGCAGTTATGACTGGCATTCCAGTATTTCTTTCTCATTTCCTCAATGAAAGCGGCCGCCTCCGCTTCCGATTTTACGGGGCGCACCGTGGCGATAAACCGGGACCTTTTTTCCACCAGTTCTCCTTCCCCTCCCCGATAGGCTTCCAGATAGCTCTCTCTCATCTTCCCCTCCCAGTCTTTTTTCAAATCCAGACAATTGCAAAACACGAAATAGTCGGAATATTCTGGCAGTATGTCCGTAAAGCGCCTGCTGCGCCAGCCATCTGCCCGGATCTTTTGTACAGGTTTCCAGACCATATTTATGATCAGGGCTTTTTCCCCCAACATCATTGTAATATAGAAGTCTCCCCTCCGCAACCCTGCGCTTCCCCGATTTCCGTCTCTCTCTCAGCTCCACAATGTTCTCTTTCGGAATTCCCCTCTTTCTTTCTCCATGATTTTTTGGTATACTGAAGTTCTAGGAGGTTTTTATATGAATTACGGAAAATCCGGCCTGAAAAAGCAGATCCACTCCTGTTCTTCCAAATCTGCCAGGCGTAAGACCAAAGCCGGCGTTCTGACCTTCAAGGCTTTTTTAACCGGCATTCTTGCCCTGATCGTGCTGATCGTTTCCGCCGGTCTGGGCATGTTCCGCGGCATTTTAAATTCTGCCCCGGATCTGAACACCTTAGATATGTCTCCAAATGCCTCTGCCACGATCATTTATGACGCAGAGGGCAATGAGATACAGACCCTCGTCATGGCCGGCTCCAACCGGCAGCCGGTGGAATACTCGGAAATGCCCGAAAACCTGGTCAACGCCTTTATCGCCATTGAGGATTCCCGTTTCTGGGATCATAACGGCGTGGACATCAAAGGGCTCACCAGGGCGGCCTTCCAGGGGCTTATGTCCGGCGAGCTGGATCAGGGAGCCAGCACCATTACCCAGCAGCTGATCAAGAACGTGGCCTTCGGCGGCGGCATGGAGACCTCCTTCGGCTCCAAGGTCAAGCGGAAGGTGCAGGAACAATATCTGGCCATCCAGTTAGAAAAGACCATGGACAAGGAGATCATTCTCCAGAATTACCTGAACACCATCAACCTGGGGGCCAACACCCTGGGGGTACAGGCGGCCTCCGAACGGTATTTCGGAAAGAGCGTCAGCGAGCTGACCCTGTCCGAATGCGCCGTCATTGCCGCCGTCACCAGCAACCCCACCAGATACAACCCCATTACCCATCCTGAGGAAAACATCAAGCGCCGGGACATCGTTCTGGAATACATGCAGGAACAGGGCTATATCTCAAGGGAAGAGCAGAAAGAGGCGCAGTCCGACGACGTCTATGCCAGAATCCAGGAGGTGGACGCCGCCAGAGACAGCGAATCTTCCATCTACAGCTATTTCGTGGACGAGACCATTGTCCAGGTTCTTGCGGACCTGCAGGAAAAGGCGGGATATTCGGAAACGGAAGCCCGCACCATGCTTTACAGCGGGGGGCTCCGGATTTACACCACACAGGATCCAAAGCTGCAGAAGATCGTGGACGAAGAGATCTCCTCTCCGGAAAACTATGCAAACAGTGAAATCCGCTACAGCTTTACCTACCGCCTTTCGGTCACCCACCCGGACGGCAGCACGGATAATTATTCGGAAAACAACATCAAAGCCTGGCTGCGGACACAAAACGGAGGGCAGCCGGTCAAGCTGATCTATGAAACGGAGGAAGAGATCCGGAAGATCGTGGAGGAATACCGCGCCACCGTCATCTCCTTCCGGGACACCGTACCGGGAGAACGGCTGGACATCACGCTGCAGCCTCAGAGCTCCTGTGTCCTCATGGATCAGGAAACGGGCCATATCCTGGCCATCAGCGGCGGCCGCGGGGAAAAAACGGCCAGCCTGAGTTTAAACCGTGCCACGGACACGCTCCGTCAGCCGGGTTCCACCTTCAAGGTCCTGACCGCTTTTGCTCCCGCTCTGGACAGCGCCGGGGCTACCCTGGGCTCTGTTTATTATGATGCGCCCTATTCTCTGGACAATAAGGACTTTGCCAACTGGTGGGGCGGCCGTTACGTGGGCTATGCCAATATCCGCGACGGCATCGTTTACTCGATGAACATCATTGCCCTGAAGGCCCTGATGAACACGGTAACTCCCCAGGTGGGCTATCAATACGCTCTGGACTTCGGCATTACCTCTCTGGTAGAAAGCGAGGTCAATGAAACCACCGGCGAGGTATTCACCGATATCGGAGCTCCGCTCTGTCTGGGCGGGATTACCCACGGGGTCAGCAATCTGGAGCTGACGGGCGCTTATGCGGCCATTGCCAACCAGGGTATTTATACGGAGCCTGTTTACTACACCAGGATCGTGGACCGCAACGGAAAGATCATCATCGACAACCAGCCGGAAACCCATACCGTAATCAAGGAATCCACCGCCTGGCTTCTGACCAATGCCATGGAGGGAGTCTGCCAGTACTCTCTTCTGTACGGCCATGCGGACGTTCCGACCAGCCGCACAGAAACGAAGCTTGACAATGTGCCCACGGCGGCGAAAAGCGGCACCACCACCAACACCAACGACATCTGGTTCGTGGGCTACACCCCTTACTACACGCTTGGCATCTGGCAGGGCTATGACGAAAACGCAGAGCTCACTACCGGCCCCGACGTCCGGATTATGTGGCGCAAAATCATGTCCCGAGCCTGCGAGGGGCTTCCCGCAAAGGAGTTCCCGTCCATGCCCACCAATATCGAGGAGGCCTCCATCTGCCACAAATCCGGCAAGCTGGCCGTTCCCGGCATTTGTGACGCCGACCCGGCCGGAAGCATGGTCTACACGGAGTATTTCGCCAGAGGCACCACGCCCACGGAGGTCTGCGACCACCACACCAGGATCACGGTGTGCCGCCTGAGCGGCGTCCTCGCCACGGAATTCTGCCCGGAGCCTCTGCGGGAAAACCGCATTTACCGGACGCTGACCGATGAATCCACGGGGAACACGGACGACAGCGCCTTTCTCCTTCCGGAGTCCTTAAAAAACAGCACCTGTCCCATTCACACCGGCTATCCCTTCCCCTTTATGACTGAGGAGGAAAGCCAGGCAGAAGAATCCTCTTCTTCCGAAACCGGGCAGCCGCCGGGCCAGGCGCCTTCCACGGAAACGTTGCCCGGACAAAATACACCCGTGCCGGAGCAGCCGCCTGAAGAGCCGGCGCCGGGCGAACTCCTTCCCCCCATTGGATAAATAAGTA